>JBLINB010000015.1:0-33423 GCA_047638975.1 Myxococcota bacterium | reverse complement strand
ATTATTCTTGCCACTGTTCAAGCTGCTCGAAGAGTTTGGCTCGGCGGTCTAATCACAAGTAAATGAGTCTGCGCTTCAGGCTAGGATTAACATTAATCATCATTAATGCAGTGCTGCTTGCATTCTTGAGCTGGTCGATGCTTAGCTTTCAGCAGCAATCACAGCGTCGCGCATCCATACAAAACGCAGACCTGCAGGCGCGTTTGTCACGCCTGATTTCACCACGTTTCGACACGCAAACCTTAGATAGCCTCGGCGATATGCTTGATTGGCCGTTGTGGTCGCAGTTCGAAGACGCGATGATTATCGATAATGATATGCTCGACCTCGACGGACGTTGGGTTGCTATCGGTACCGTTCTTAATCCACTAGGACGGCGTAAACGTGCCGGAGATTTTCCGATTGCCGACATAAATAGCGCAGTACGAAGTGCCGCTTTGCACAACCACAGTGTGCAGGTTGCCGGCGGCGTAGTGGTGCCGTTAGTGCGCAAGCAAGGCGATGCTGGCGAAGAAGCGTGGGGAGCGGTCTATTTGCGTTTGCCATTGCATACGGCCGACACCAAGTTTTTCCCGCAATTGTTGCTTGCGGTAATACTCTCAACCATCTTAAGCACTATTCTGATAACTTTTTCGATACGGCGCCTCATCGTAAAACCAGTGCTAGCTTTAGTAGATGCCACGGCAACGATTACCCCAGATAATTTGCCCTCATCATTACCCGAAGCGGACGGCAAAGAGCTGCAACAATTAACTAAGTCTTTCGAAGATTTAATGTTCAGGATTAACGGCTTTCAACACGAATTAAGCACCGAAGTCAAAGAGGCGACTGCTCGTGCTACGGACGCCGAGCGTTTGGTTGCGCGTCAAGAGCGCATGTCGGCGATGGGTACCTTGGCCGCGGGTTTGGCTCATGAGATCAACAGCCCGCTAGCCGGAGCGATGCACTCTTTAGAGATCTTGCGCAATGAAGCCGACAGTGTGAAGGGCGCTAGATATTCTGATTTGATAAACACCGCCTTGCAACGCATTAGTGATTTGGTAAAGCAAATGTTGCGACTTTCGCCGACGCATGTCGAAGAGGGCGAGTGCGATGTGGTTGAGATCGTTGATGATCTGAAAGATTTCTTAAGGCAGCGTTTGTCGAATGTAAGTGTAAGTGTTACGTTTGCAGACACCACCACTTTGCCCGCAACTCGCGGTGATATCTTTCCGCTTTTGCTTAACCTGATTCAGAATAGTCTCGATGCTTTTGACGAGCAACCGCATGCCATCAATTTTACTGTTAGTGATAACAACGGCAGGCGCATTCTAACCATCGCGGACGACGGGCCAGGTGCTGCTGCCGAGGTGTTTGAGCATTTATTCGAACCGTTTGTTACGACTAAAGATGTAGGACGAGGATATGGTCTAGGCTTGCCGATTGCCGCAGCATGTATGCGTCGTTTAGGCGGCACCATTGAGGCACGTAACAAAGATACGGGCGGTTTCGAATTACAGCTCGGATTTAAGCTAAAATAGCTACATAGTGTTACTCCTCGGCATCCTACTGCTACTGCTCGCATCAGCATGTTTTTCTGGCGCTGAGGCGGCATTGTTTACTTTGGCTTCACGGCCACCGCGGCAACACAGTCACTTGGTGTCACGCATGCTTGAAAAACGTGCACAAGCTTTAACTGTAATCTTATTAACCAACCTAGTGGTTAACCTAAGTTTCTTTGCGAGCACTTATGCCTTAGCCAAGCCATACTCGCTTTCGCAAAGCGCGATGATTAACGCCGCGGCAGTTTTGTTGATTGTCTTATTCGGTGAAATTGCACCAAAGTTGATTGCGCATCGCCATCCACTCACCTTTTCAAAAGTGTCTTTGCCAATAGTGCAACTTTGTTACTGGATACTAGCACCACTGCTACGCTTTTTGCCGCAAGTTAAGTTAACAGAACCGAAAGCTCCTCAACCGATCCAATCTAGTGTTGCTGTAGACTTGCTCGGTGATACTGAAAGGGTGCTTGGCCATGACGAAGAAACTTTTTTGTCGCGCTTTCTAGAGCTCGGCGAGTTGCGCGCCGGAGCACTACGTAGACCACTGCAAAATTATTTACAGGTAGCTCCGCACTTACCACTGTCGCTAGCGCTGCGACGCATGGCGTCCAAAAAAGTACCGTGGGCTGTAGTAGTTGATGAGCGCGATCAAGTTATTGGCATTCTAGACCGCACACGAAGGTTGCGTGGTAGCACAGTCGGCGATGCCATGCACAGCGTGCCCATTCTCCCGGAAGTGGCTCCGGTGGCTTCCGGATTAGAATTGCTTAAGAATAACGGTGGACCGATGCTACTATTGGTTGATGAATACGGTGACTCGGCAGGCGTTATCGAAAGAGGGCGTTGGGCGGATACTTTATTAAACCGTTTACCGCAATCACACGCCAGTGAAACGATGTTGATCGAACAACTAAGCGACAGCCACTACAGGCTGAATGCCGCTTTGGCACTGCACGAATTTGCCGACAAGTTTGGCGAAGCGCAAGATATTGACGTGCGTGTAGATACTTTGGCTGGCTTCGTACAAGAAAAACTCGGACGCATAGCCATTGCTGGTGACGCAATAGAAATGCAAACCACGCTATACCATTTAAAGCTAACAGTTCTAGAAGCATCGGCTACCCGTGTGTTAACTATTGAGCTAGAGGTGCAAGTCTAATGTGGTGGGTCTTACTTGGCATTGCAATCTTGGCCTCGGCATTGTTCGCTGGTTCAGAAACCGGATACTACGGCATTAATGCCTTACGCCTAAAGCATCAAGCGAACTCTAGTATTAACTCTGCGTTATTGAGTAAAACGATTCGCACTCCGTCATCGTTTTTGGCAACATTGCTCATCGGTAATAACGTTGCAAACAACTTGGCGGTCCATGCGAGTGTGATGCTACTTGTAGCCGCTGGTTTTGAGAACAGTGAATTGGTGGCAACGATAGCGCTAACACCCGTCATTTTCTTGCTAGGTGAAATGTGGCCTAAGCAGTATATGCTGTCTAACCCAGAACGTTTGTTGTGGTTTAGTGTTCCGCTAGCGCTAGTCAAAATACTGTTTTGGCCACTGACTCAGCCGATTGCGCTGCTGGTACGTAACCTCGATTCTGGGACCGGCGACTCGGTCATGCGCCGCAACCAATTTGTTTCGTTGTTACATGACTCGAAGCAGCAGGCGTCCGGAGAAGCGAAAGTCATGTCTGCGGCGATTCGGGCAATCGAATCTAAAGGCAAAGGGTTGTCGCCATACTTGCGTTATGATGTTCCGCACTTGCAGCCGGATACTGCAATACAAGAAGCGCATGAAAAGATGGCTGACTGCATCGATGCCAAGGGACTGGTATTCCGCGAGCAAGGGCCGCCGTCCATTATTTTCTCATCAAGACTTGTAGATCAGCCAGCTGAATCTTTGTTACTGCCGTTAGCCATTCCACTAATTAGTCTAGACCCTAGTACCGACCTCGCCGACGCCGTACGCCATTTGCAAATTTATGGTTTATCACATGCGTGGATCGAAGGCAAAGAACAACGTGCAGGATTGCTCGATTTAGAATATGCTTTGGCTAGCTTACTTAGCACCCGCCCATCATCATGAATAAAATCACCTTAACCCAAGCCCTAGCTCTGATCGCAGCCGTTTTTCTCGGCTCTTTAGCTACGTCATTGTTGCGTCCAGCTACCGTCCTTGCCAACTCCGGAGACTCTGGGTATCGTTATGTGGCCGTGACAGGCAATTATTCGCCTGATGTGGCGCTACTTTACGTGCTTGACCAAGAAACGCAGCATTTGGTGGTATATGAGGCTCGCGGCGGGGCAAGTAACTCGCACGAACTAAAATTGGTGGGTGCGCGTAATATCGAGCTAGACACTCAGCTTGACGGATTTAACGATAAATCCGACTATAGCCACAAAGATTTAGAGCAGCAGTTCCTTAAATCAGGCATCATTACAGAAGAACAATAGCCCTATAAAGGGGTGGCAAAAATAGTACGGGACTAGTATCCTGCTATTTCGGTAGGCACCTTCGTCTACCATTTACAACAACACATAGAATAGAAAAGTGACATCATTCGAAGACGCATTAAAAAAACTTGAGCTCGAAGAAGAAGATCTCAAGCGCCTTATCTCTGCTGGTGAAATCCGTGCATTCCGCGAAGGCTCAAACATGCGCCTCGACGTTGCTGACGTCGACAAGGTCGCAGAGAAGCTAGGCATTGGTTCTGCTGTTAGTGAAGCAGACGCTTCTGCTGTTGTTGAAGTCGAAGAACTAAGCCTAGATTATGATGATGGCATGGTGACTACACAACTTTCAGAAGAAGACACTCTTCTCGATTCTGTTATCGAAGAAGTTCCAGTCGAAGAGTCTGCAAGTGCTCGTTCACCACGTGGTAAGTCAGCAGGTGCTAAAAAGCGCGGTTCTAATGTAACTGTGTTAGCAGCGGAAGAACTTTCCGACGAAGGTGGCGGTCTACGCGCAGCACTAGTTTTCACCGCAGTAGTTTTGCTGTTCGCTATCCCTTTTGCAATCGGTATGATTTCTGGGCATCCAAGCGGCATTACTCAAGGCGTTGTTGACATGTTCTCTAACTAGGCACAATGTCTAGACAGGCCCTGATTGTAAGTATTATGCTTGTGATCGGGGCTTGTTCATATTCTGACAAAACTCTTGCAACTAGCGAATTAGCAATACTCGAATTGATGTGTTTGACGCCACCGGCTGCGAATAACATCGACTACATGTTATGGGGAAAATACGAAGTATCTAACTCCGAGTATTATTCCGACGCTGAAATAAAAGACGCCGACATCCCCGTCGTGCAAATAAGTTTCTACGAAGCACAAGCATGGTGTGATGCGCGCGGCTTGCGACTACCAAGCCAAGATGAATGGATACATTTGCTAAGCAGCAATGAAGTCGGGCCGGCAACAGTAGGTGCCAGAAACGATTTAGATCTCGGGATTAACCGCCCACTTCCCGGCGGCGTTTTCGAACGTGGACGTGTAGGTTGGGGGGTTTATGATCTCTACTCTAATGTTCGCGAATGGGCTTCTGAGTCCTCGTCACCACCATCAGAGGCTATCGCTGTTGGCGCTTCCTTTGCTTCGCGTAGTAACCTATTCAAGTCTTTAGCGATGAATAAGCAGGACAGTGCATCGGACGTTGGTTTTCGTTACGCCGTTAATGCCGTCGCATTTCTTGAAAAAATAGTGGCTAGACAATGGCCAACCCTTAACTCTACTCAGCGCAAACAAGCGACTATGGCGATTGCTGGCTGGAAAGCAGATTGGCGCATCGCATTAGCGAATAGACTTGACGAAGCGCTAATCCCGCGTAGCTTGATGCAAGCTTTAAGACAGTAATGAAAAAAAGCGAATTACGTGCACTTCTAGAGTCACACGGATTACGTCCTAATTCACGCTTTGGTCAAAATTTCTTGATTGACGAAGCGCTGCTGGAACGTATACCGCATGATGCCGGTGTTAAGGCTAAAGATAAAGTGCTTGAGGTCGGCCCGGGTGCTGGGGCTCTAACTGCGCAATTGTTAAAGGTCGGAGCCGAGGTGCTAGCGGTTGAGCTTGACTACGGTCTGGCCGAGTTACTACGCGTACAGTTTGCTGGTGAAATTGAAACGGGGCAACTTACCCTTATTGAAGGAGACGTCTTGGCGGGTAACGAGTTGTTAAACCCTGATGTAGAATTGTGGTGGCAGCAGTTAGAAACGGCTCCGTATGTGGTTGCAAACTTGCCTTATGCGATATCAGGGCCCTTCCTCGCGCGCTTACCCGGACGCGATCTAGCTGGCGTAACGCTATTGCTGCAGAAAGAGGTTGCTGAAAAAGTGGCGCACCCGGTTGCGTCTGAAGAATGGAGCGCCTTGTCGATCCGACTCAGCCTTTGCTTCGACTGCAAGATCGGACGCCGTCTACCGCCCGAAGTGTTTTGGCCACGTCCACAAATTGACTCAGCTTTTTTGCAGCTACAACCCCTCGATTCTGGCCTTAGCCGCGAGCAAGATCTTCGTCTAGCCGAGGTGTTGCGCTTTGCCTTTGGACAACGTCGTAAGCAGGTATTCGGCCGATTGCGCAAACAGTTTCCGCAATGGGCGCACGAGCTATCCGAGCTTGGTGTGCCTTCCGACGCGCGACCAGGTAATATCGCACCAAATGTTTGGCGAACTGCGCTCGAGAGGGTAGATTGCTAGATAGCAATGGCCGACCTTACCCCGTTTATAGACAAGCTTAAATCACATCTTGCGATTGATGTAGTGGTGGGTGAAAAGGTGCGTCTCGAGCGCAAGGGTAACCGCATGTGGGGTCTATGCCCGTTTCACGCCGAAAACACGCCTTCGTTTACGGTCTCGGTAGATCGTGGCTCGTACAAATGTTTCGGCTGCGGCCAGTTCGGCGACATCATCTCGTTCGTTCGCGAAACCGAAGGCCTTGAGTTTTTTGAAGCATTACGCATACTTGCCGATCAAGCCGGAATTGATATGCCGCAAAACTTTGTGCAGCATGATTCGCAAAAGTCAGCACTCAAAACTCAGGCGCGTGAAGCTTTGCAAATTGCACGCCGCTATTATGCCGAGCTGCTTGCCGGCCCCGAAGGAGAGGGCGGACGCAAGTATCTAGAAGATCGTCAAGTGCCGCAAGAATCATGGGCACATTTCGGTTTAGGTTGGGCGCCACGCAACCGTCAAAATTTGCTCGGCTTAATGCGCAAAAACGACATTGACATGGAAGCCGTAGAGTTAGCTGGCTTGGCTATCCGCGTCGAAAACACTAACGAAATTAAATCGCGTTTCTGGGAGCGTTTAATGTTTCCGATATCTGATTCCGGCGGACGCACCCTCGGTTTTTCTGGACGCTACCTGCCAGGATCTTTTGCCGAAGAGAAAAAAATGGGCAAATATATAAATTCTCCCGAAGGACCTCTGTTTCCTAAGCGCCGCATCCTCTTCGGCATAGACAAATTGCAAGCCGGTTTGCGCGCTAATCCTGAGGCGCCAATCGTTATCTGCGAAGGCAACCTCGACGTTATGCAGCTGCATAATGTCGGGCAAATAACGTCTTTAGCAGCTCTAGGGACGGCTTTTACCGACGACCATTCACGTATTCTGGCACGTTACGAGCGTCCTGTGGTACTGTTGTTTGACCCCGATACAGCTGGTGCCAAAGCCGCTTTTAGCGCCGGACGCATCCTAGTCGCCGAAGGTGTTGATGTGCGGGTAGCCCGTCTGCCAGAGGGTTGCGACCCCGCAGACATGGTCGCAAATGGCGATAAAAGCCTATTAAATCAGGCAATTAGCGATTCTTGGGATATACTCAACTGGCGTCTTGATACATGGTCAAACAAAGCTGATTTGTCTCAGGCTGCCGTTAAGGATAAGGCTGCATGCGAGATGGCTGAGTGGATCACTGCTACTCCAAGTCCCGTAATAGCCGAAACCTGGGAGCGAGAAGCAGCCAGTGCGCTTGCTATTAGCCCAGATACCTTACGGCGGCTCTACGACCCTCATAACGAGGCTCAGCGACCGATGCCGCAAATTAACCCCAATTCAACCCAGTCACTCAACAAAACGGAGGTTCTGCAACTCAATGAACGTGAAATAATAGGCACTTTGCTCGTCGACCCCAGCGTATATTCTTTTTTGCGCCAGCGGCTAGATGTGTTAAAATTGTCAGACCCAAGCTCAGACTCCCTCTTGCAATGGATTCGCTTACAGCGCGAACAAGCAATTAACTACAGTCTGATTTCAGCTTTGGCTCAATTCGATAAAGACGACCAATACAAGTGGCTAGATTCCTTCCGCCATCAAGCAATCTCCGATCCGCGACTCGCCTTAGAACGTGCACTCGATGCACATCCAGCTAATACCGAGTCTCATCATGTTTCGCAGAGCGCGCCGATGACCTTAGAAGATCTACAAAAACTAAGTCGCAAAATTTCACTTTCCCCCAACGCAGAGCTAAACCAACCGTAATCCTAATAATGTCAACAACTAAGTTAAGTAAAGCAATTTCGGCTACGCTCGACACCCTTATCGAAAAGGGTGCCGTAACCGGCAATTTGCCACAAGAAGAATTGTATTCGGCAATACCTGCAGACAAGATGCAAGACATCGAGGTATTGGCCGCGATTATGACACGCATCGAGCAGGCTGGCATCTCTCTGGGTAATTCTAAGAGTAAGGCAGCCGCGCAGTTCTCTGGTGGCTCCACTCCGATTCCAGTGACTCCAAAGCCGTTGTCGACCATCTCTTCACGTGCTGCGGGTCGCGATGTACCTTCGGTCCTTGAAAGGATTGACGACCCGGTACGCATGTACCTCACACAAATGGGTGAGATCCCGTTGCTGACTCGCGACGAAGAAATCTTGCATGCCAAAACAACAGAAGTGTCGCGAAAAGTATTCCGTCGCTTGGCTTTAGAATCGGGCTTAGCATTTGATTTTATCGTCGATACTTTAAGGCAAGTAAAAGAGGGTAGTTTGGCATTTGACCGTACGCTAAAGGTCAACCCTTCTGCGCAGGCTAATTCTAGTTTTGCAGTGTTGCACCATTCTAGTCGCCGTCTTAAAAAGCAGGCTGCCGAAGAGGGGGCCGAAGAGGGTACTTCTTCAAATATCGATGGTGGTGCTGGTTATGAATTGACTAAGCAAGACCTCGAGCAGCGCCTCGGCGGACACCTTGAAGATTTACTCGAATTAAGGCAAGCAGCGCGTCTCGGTTACGAGATACAGCTCGACACAAAATTGACTAAAGACGAGCGCCGAGTCTTCTCTCGCCAAATGCGTTCACGCCATCGCTGCGTAGCAGTATTGGTCGAAGAGTTGCACATGCAAATCTCTGTGGTCAATGATGCGATTACTTTGCTATTCAAGAAGCACAAGCAGTGGGCCGATTTAGTGCAAGAAGCAAAAGACTTCCCTGTCAATAAGCGTCGCACCAAAGACGGCAAGCCTGCATGGCTAGAGCTGCAAGCGAAGCTTAAGCTGTGGGAAATCACCGCAATGGAACCTTTCGCTGCATTCAACCGACGCATCAATTTATTGAGTCGCGCCATGGGTGTTTATGACGATGCCAAACGCGCATTGTCATCCGGTAACTTGCGTTTGGTGGTTTCAATCGCCAAGAAGTATCGTAATCGTGGTTTGAGCTTTCTAGATTTAATTCAAGAGGGCAACACTGGCTTAATGAAAGCCGTAGAAAAGTATGAATATCGCCGGGGATATAAGTTTTCAACTTATGCCACATGGTGGATTCGCCAAGCTATCACGCGCTCTATTGCTGATCAAGCGCGTACGATTCGTATTCCTGTACATATGATTGAAACTATGTCCAAGCTGCGCGTTGTGCAAAAGCGTTTGTTGCAAATTCATGGGCGAGAGCCAAACATCGCAGAAATGGCCGAGGCAGCAGATATTCCTGTTGACGAAGCAGAGCGTGTCATGAAAATTGCTAAGCATCCGATTAGCCTCGATCGTCCTATTGGTGACTCCGAAGATTCATACTTCGGCGACTTCATCGAAGACGAGGGCTCAGATAACCCAGTAGAGTTAGCGGGGCAAGGTATGTTGAAAGAGCGCATCGGTGATGTACTCGACTCACTTACTTTCCGCGAACGTGAAATCGTCAAACTACGCTACGGCATTGGTGATGGTTACACTTACACTCTCGAAGAGGTTGGCCGCATTTTCCGGGTTACCCGCGAACGCGTACGTCAGATTGAGGCAAAAGCAATTCGTAAATTGCAGCACCCAATTCGTGCACGCAAGCTTTCGGGCTTCCTTGAAGGTACTGCGTGATTGTAAGATGGTAGGGTCGTGCAAAACACCCTACCATCCTTAATCAAAGCGCAAGAATTCGACAAACGGATTATTGTCTTACGTCGCCGCTTAGAATCATTGCCTATAGAGGTTAGTGAACACGAGTCTGCATTGTTAGCAATGCAGGCTGAACTAGATGAAGCCGATGTCGAGCGTAAAGGTTGTTTGACTAAGTCAGTGTCCATTGAAACTGAAGTCGGCGTCCGCGAAGAACGTATCGCTAAGCTCGATCGCACTGCCACCGAATCAACAGATGTTTCGATTTGTAAAGTTGCACAGCACGAAGCCACAGCACTTCGCGAAAAAATTTCTGTAGACCAAGAGCAAGCTTTATTGTTATTAGAGCGTGCAGACGAGCTCGAAGCAAAGCTTGAAAAAATGCGTCCAGAGCGCGATGAGGCGGCCAGCGATCTAGATAGCTTTCGCAAAACAGTAGCAGCAGATTCTAACGATTTTAAAACAGAGTTAGACGGCTTGTTACTCCAGCGTCACGACACACTCTTGGGCTCTAATGCTGCGGTAGTAAAGGCTTTTGAAGCCCTTAGCGAACGTTACGCGGGTGCAGCAGTATCTTCCTTGCGCTCAGATTCCTGTGGTGGTTGCGGTACGCGTTTAGTACCGAATGATTGCATCCGGATTCAGTCTCTGAAGGCGCCGGTACGTTGCCCGTCATGCACTAGATTTTTAGTCTCAGCCGATTTCTGGTCTGCGCACAGTAGCTAGTCTCTGCTAGACTGCGGCACATGTTGCTGCTTACAACCGCCTCGTCTCTCATCTTTGCATTGGCTTCACAGCAATCACTGCAAGGACAACTTCCTAAAAACGATCTTGGAGTTACCCAGTTCTTAAAAGAACATCCCGAATATAACGGGCGCGGTATTCGAGTTGCCGTGTTAGACACTGGCATCGACCCAGGCCATCCTTTTTTGCAAACGACGCCTGATGGGCGCCGCAAAATTGTAGAGTGGTATGACGCTACTACAGATGCTTTGCTACCTACAGATTATGTTGCTAAGCAAAGTGGCGGCTACATCGTCGGACTTTCCGGACGCCGTCTCGATCTTGGACAGTACGCAAAATATAAAGAATTTCATCTCGGACGCATCGGCGCAGAGTTTTTCCCAGGGGCTTTGTCGGCGCGTATTGCCGGCGACCGTCATGCGGATTGGGCAGAAGCGCAATTGCGTTACACCGAGGCACAGGTTGGTGCCGAAGATGTCGATGCCACTCTCGAATCCGTTGTGTCGGCGCGTAACTCTAAAGAGTTGCTAAATGACGGGCCGGTTTACGACGTCATCGTCTACTCGACTAATGATGGTTGGCGTGTCGTTATTGACTCTGACGAAGATGGCAATCTCGGCGAAGAGCAATCTCTTGCTCCATTCAATGCCTCAGGCGATTGGGCGACTCTCGGTGACGAGAGTAATCTTAACTACGCTGTAAACGTTTCTGACGATGGCAATATGACTAGCATCTACTTTGATGCGCATGGTCACGGCACGCACGTAGCTGGCATTATTGGTAGTTACGAGGGCGAAGGAGCGCGCTTAAATGGTATCGCACCAGGCGTTGAATTCGTAGCGATTAAAATAGGTGATAGTAAAGTCGGTGGTTCAACATCAGGCTTTGCTGTATCTAAAGCACTCGATTACGCTGTCGAAGCCGGATGTCAAATTGCCAACATGTCTTTTGGTGGGCCATCCTTTTATGCTGACGGACGCGAGCCAGATGACTGGATTGTTGAAGAAGCAGCTAAGCGCGGTTTGTTGTTGGTGACATCTGCAGGCAACGAAGGTCCAACTCTTTCTACAGTCGGTTCACCCGGCACCTCCGAGTCGGCATGGTCGATCGCTGCCGCCATCTGGCCTGACACTCAAAAAGTCAGCTATAGCTCACTAAATCCTGCAGCACCTTTGCTGTTCGACTTCTCATCACGCGGCCCTCTGCCTACAGGCGACCTTGGTATTGATTTCGCAGCTCCGGGCGCGGCTTTAAGTGCTTTGCCATCATGGACACTTGCGAAAGGCGAAAGTTGGAACGGCACTTCAATGGCTGCGCCGCAAATGGCTGGCTGTGTAGCGTTACTTGAGAGTGCGGCTATGGGTGAAAACTTGCCAACCGATCACGAGACTTTGCATCGCGCTTTCCGCTTGTCAGCAACTCGTTTCCCGCAACATGATTGGGTAGAGGTAGGACATGGCTTTATCGATATGCTGCCGGCGCTATCGCACTTACGTATGTTAGCTAACGAGCGTCCATCGCAAACTCTGTTCGATATACGAACTGTTAATCAGTTTGGTGTTGGCGAAGGAATTTACGTGCGTGGCTTGCTCAATAAAGATTCCTTTTCTCAATCGGTATCGATTAAGCCGCACTTCGACAATGATTCTACAAATGCAGCCAAGTCTGATTTCTTGCGCTCATACGTCATCGAGTCTGAAGCCGCTTGGGTGGTTGCACCCGAAGGCATGTACACTTCGGCGAACGGTAATAGCATTACGCTAAACATCAACCCGCAAGATTTGGCGCCAGGTTTGCACAGTACACGCGTATTGATGTACGACGCCGACAAGCCGCGCTCCATCGGTGCCGAAATCATCATCCCGGTGACTGTCGTCGTCCAATTGGATAGCGATAGCGCGCATAAGTCCGTCGACCACGCCACCTTGCAGCAAGGCGGTTTGCATCGCAGCTTTGTAATGGTTCCACACGGAGCCAACTACGTAGATGTCAAAGTGGCACAGCATGGCGGTGGACGCAATGAATATCGTCCAGGCGCTGGTAGCGTCAGTGCTTTGCGGTACTACGAAGACCGTCAGCAACGTGGGCGTTTCTTCCTAGAGGATGGCGATATCTACACCACGCGTGTTAAAGTCGAAGAAGGCACGCTCTTTGAATATGCACTTTCAGCGCGTTGGACGACCAACACCAGCGCTGACCTCGACGTCGAGTTTAGCTTTGTAGGATTGCATGCTGCCGAAACTACTTTCGAAGTGCCGGTAGGGCAAGAGACTGCTTATTTTGGCTATACCTCACCGTTACATAATGTGTCCGGTTTGCGCGCTTCGGCAAGTGTCAACGGTATAGCTAAATCGATTGATGCAGAAATGAAGATCATCGTTGATCCGATTCGTTCTCACGTAATGACCGACCATGGCATGTTCCAGGGTGTCATCGAATTTGACCAGACTATTGCAGAAGATGTAAGTAGTGTGTCTTTGTTTACCCCGCATTCCATTCAAACTACCGAATGGCGCGAAGACTTAATGCTCGAAGTTTTTGACAGCAACGATGCCGTCGTCGTGCGTCAAATAATGTACGAAGTAGAAACAGAGATCGGGCATCTAGATGCTGGCGATTATCACTTCCGGGTATCCTTCCCAAGCCTGGGGCAGAACGCTCTCGAAGCACATTTTGCGGGCTTAGTTTTACATCTTTACCAGTCAAAAGGCAGCTTCACTTTGTACCCAAGTTTGCAAGCAGTCTTTGATCAAAGCGGGCCTTCTAGCAGCCTCAGCATTCCTGCTGGCGGCGGACGTACTCTCTTTGCGAGCCTTCCAGCTCTAGACGCTTTGCCAGCAGGTTGCTGGTACTTTGGTGAAGTGAGCGTTGCAGATGGCGAAGGCACAGTGGCCTCTAACCCTATTAAAGTTTACCGTGGTGTAGCCGCTGACGAAGTCGTCGGAGCGGACGACGCTGAAGTAGAAGCTGAAGTAGAAGTAGAAGCAGAAGCGTTAGGCGATATTGAACAGGCATGGGTCGACGTCCAAGCTGATAAAGAGGCTACGGATGCCGATAAACTGACAGCTCTCTTAGAGTGGGCTGATAGCGAAGCGAGTCGTGCTGATGTGCAGTTCACAAAGTTTGAGTTCTATCACGCCAATGGCTTACATCAACAACTGCACCTCGAATCAGCAGCATTCTTGAAGTCTTTCCCTAGTCAGCGCCAAGCATTTATGGACGCTGCAAAAACTTGGAAGTAGACCCTAATAACTCGCCACGGCTTGCGTTGTGTGCCAATGTGTTTCCTGCACAAAATGCTGCGCAAGCCATCGAGTCTTTGAATGGTGCAATGCGCAAGGTGGTAGGGCAGTTGCCCACGCATATAAAAGGAAATATTTCTTATGGCTTGTATCTTTCTTATCAGACATGCTGCGAGTTTGAAGAGCATCCACAGTTGCTAACGGAATATGCCGCTGCTTTAAGCGACTTAGATTTACAGGTCACTACCGCGAATGCTTTTCCATTCGGCGATTTCCATGCACAGCATGTAAAAGAAAAGGTTTTTTTGCCAGACTGGCGCCAGCAACAGCGCGTCGATTACACTTGCAAGGTAGCCGATTTATTAGCCGAGTTAGCGACGGACGCTAGCGGACTATCGATTTCGACTTGCCCGTTTGGTTATAACTCCGACGCTGCTGACACAAGTAGCCTTGAAAACGTAAAACAAGTCGTAAGCCATCTTAAAGATATCCATCAGCAAAGTGGCAAACATATTCGCTTGGCGTTCGAGGCCGAACCCTGCGCATGTTTTTCGGATAGCGTGCCACTGATTGACTTTCTCGCTGAAAACTTTACAGCAGAGCAATTGCTATACCTCGGCATCTGTTTTGACTTGTGCCACTCTGCGGTCACCGGCGAAGATTATCAACAGGTGCTTGATAGAGCAGCGCAGCAAAAAGTAAGCATTGCCAAGGTGCAGATCTCGTCGGCCTTAGAGCGCAACACAGTCTTATGCGAGGACAGCTATGGTGACGTACAGCAGCTGTCACGCAGCGCCTACTTCCATCAGACAGCCGTGAGTTTGGGCGAGGATAGCCGTCTGTACCCCGATATTGAAGACGTCCCCGCAGAGGTTGTTAAGAAGGCTGACGAGTGGCGTATTCACTGCCATGTTCCGGTTTGTCACGATGCCTATAGTGGCGGCTGGAGCGGCACAGCATGGCGACCAGCGGTGCAGGCGGCTATGGCGGCTAAAATTAGCAATTTCGAAGTAGAAACCTATACTTTAAACTTATTGAACTCTAAATTCGTGCAAAATAGTAGCATTGAAGACTGTATCGCTGCCGAAATCTGCGCGGGATTTTCTGCTATCGGTCTTGACACTGATGCGAGGTGACACTATTATTTCCGGCCGTTCGCTAGTCGAGCGACCTGGCCCCATCGTCTAGTCTGGCCTAGGACACCAGGTTTTCATCCTGTCAACAGGGGTTCGAATCCCCTTGGGGTCACCAATCAAATAACTCGTTAGCTTCGGCTAGCGAGTTATTTTTTATTCTTTTTGACCGAGTGGGTGGGCTTGCGCATATAGGTCGCGTAAACCTTCAATAGAAACGTGCGTGTAAATCTGTGTGCTGCCGAGGCTGGCGTGGCCAAGTAGCTCTTGTACGGTGCGCAGGTCGGCGCCGCGGCGCATAAGGTGCGTCGCAAAACTGTGTCGTAAAGTGTGTGGCGAACAGGGCGTGTGAATGCCAGCGCGCAATAAAAATTTATCGAGAATACGTCTAATCGAACGGTCGCTAATACGCTGGTGGTGCTTGTTTACAAAGAGCACATCATTCTCGACTCCCATATTCGCCTTAAAAACTAAATAACGTTCGATCGATTCAACCGCCGGCCTGCCCAGCATCGCATAACGCTGTTTCTTGCCCTTACCGTGTAGCAAAACCAGTCCGCTATCGAGCTTTAGATGCTGTAGGTCAATTGCCACCAATTCCGAAACTCGGCAGCCAGTGGAGTAGAGGGTTTCGAGGATGGCGCGATCTCGGTATTCACTGCGGTCATCCGAATTCGGTGCGCTCAGTAATTTCTCGACTTCGTCTTCTTCAAGAAAACGCGGCAACCTTTGCGCTTTACGCGGCCCTTTAAGGCTTAGACAAGGGTTGTCTTGGATATGCCCGAGGTCTTCTAGCCATCCAAAAAAGCTGCGTATGCTCGATAGGTGGCGCGCCATGGTGGCAGGCCCTAAGTTGCCTTCAAGCAAAGAACCTAAATAGAGGCGGATGCGCGCGGGGCTAATCGCTGTAACGGGCGGCGGTGAGACGCTAAGTTGCGGGTCGAGTGGGTCGCAGCTTAAAAAAACGATGAAGCGTGATAAATCACGTTGATAGGCACGTAAAGTATGGGGGCTAAGCTGACGCACCTCGCGTAGGTGTTTCAGAAAGTTGTCGTTGAGGGTTACCAAGGTAGAGCTCACGATTAAATAATAGCGAAAAACCATCACATTGCAACCGCATGGCTAACTTTCACGTCCGCTGTATCGCTCGCTCATCAACGCCGCTGTCTCCCGCCAGCTGCTTGTTAGAGATGCCGAAATCGTCGGCATTGGTTTTTCTAGACAGTTCTGCCGGAAATGGACTGTCGGCGATAGCTTTTAATCCAGACGAAATCGTTAGCGGTCGAGTGTCGCCGAAGGTAACCACGGACAAAAAATGGCCACTTGCAAATATTGATCCGGCGCTAGAACTTGAACAAGCATGCGACGGAGAAAACTGGCAGTTCGAAGCAGGACTTCCGCAAATTGGCGTAGGCTGGATAGGATGGTTTTCATTCGAGTGCGGCCATGCTTATGAATCGTTCCCCTGGAATGCCCCGTACCCCGATGAGTGGCCTGACTATAGTTTTGGCCGCTATCGCCAATCGATAGTATGGATGCCTGACGGCCAGGCTGTACTGCTTTATGCCTTTTGCGAGGCATTGCCCGATGGCAGCGCCGACGCGATTTCATTGTTTGACAAGGTAGTGTCTGCTGCGCAAATAGATGACCCGCAATTGGCGGTGCCAGCTTTAAATCTATCTTCTGAAAATGCTGATGAATATCAAGAGGGTGTTAAACAATTACGTTCCTTAATTGCAGAAGGCGAATTGTTTCAAGCCAATTTGTCACACGAGATGTCAGGTGATTTTACAGCTGACGAGCGCGAATTGTATGTTAGCTTGCGTAGCGGTCAGCCTACAGAATTAAGCTGTTACTGGGAAGATGGCCTGGGGCGTAGTTTGATCTCGCATAGCCCCGAGAGTTATTTGAAGGTCAACGGCAGTGAATTGATTTCACAGCCGATCAAAGGTACGGCGCAACGTCATGCCGATAAAGGAATAGATGCCTTGCAGGCGGTGCAATTAAATGAAAATATTAAAGAGGTGGCCGAGTTGAACATGATCGTCGACATGGCGCGCAATGATCTCGGGCGTATCGCTACCATCGGCCAAGTGCGCGTTGCGAGTGCTGGTGAGGTCGTCTCTTATCCTACGTTGCATCATCGTGAGGCGACCATCCGTGCGCATTGGCAACCAACAATCGGCTTGGCGAAATTGATTGCTGCCACTTTTCCGCCAGCATCTATTTCAGGCGCACCGAAAGTGCGTGCTTTGCAAGCGATATCTGAGATAGAGCAACGTCCACGTGGAGCATACTGTGGCACGATGGGATACTGGCTGCCGTCCGCGTCGCCGCACGGAGCATTCTCCGTTTTAATCCGGACGGCATGCCTCGCCAAAGGTAATTTGCGATTAGCAGTAGGGGCTGGCATTGTTTACGATTCTAATCCGCTTGCAGAATGGGAAGAAACGTTGTTGAAGGGACGTTATCTTAGAGGAGAATGAGTTCGTCTAAAGACTTTGCTAGTGTGTTGATGCTTGATGGAGTGCCGCTCGATGCAGGGGCAGCTAATATCTGTGCTTCGTGGCCAGCGCTGATGCGTGGCGAAGGTATTTTTGAGGCATTCTTAGTTAATGCTGCGAAGATGCCGATAATGATTGCCGACCATTCTGCGCGCTTGTGTTTTTCGGCAAGCTTAACTGGCTTCGACGTCGGTGCCGATGATTTGCAATTCCGATTGAAGCAGTTTTTGCAGCTCATACCAGAAGGACAGTGGCGCGTACGCTGCACAGTATTGCGTGGCGAAAGCAGTCAGCAGCATTGGTTGTTCAGCGCGGGCCCAGAGCAACCAGCGCCCGAGTCGGTGGTGCTAAGCATCTCTGATTTTAGATTAGATCCACTCGACCCCATGGCCGGTGCAAAGACCATTTCTAGAATCATGCATCAACGTGCTCGAAGCATTGCTGTTGAACAGGGGGCGTACGAAGCACTATTTTTGACTATCGATGGTGACATCGCAGAGGGCACTTCGACGAATATATTTGTCTTTGCTGAGGGTAAATTGCTAACACCGCCGCTGAATCGTGGTATCCTTGGGGGTGTCACTCGCCAAAATGTTTTGCGTGCTTGTGCAGAATCAGGCATTGACTATGCTGAAAAGCGCATCGAAATACACGATTTAGCGACAGCTGACGAGGTATATGTCAGTAATGCTGTTATTGGACTCATTCCTGTAACTAAAATATTGAAGATTAGGGAAGACTTACCCGGCTCCGAAGGGTCTAAACTAATGAAGATTCAAGACGCATACCGGCGTTTCATTGAGTCTCAAACCATTTAATTATGTTAATACTACTCACCAACCTTTGCTTGTGCCTTGCTCAGCCAACTTTCAATGTGGCTGATGCGCCACATATCTTTGCAGAAGCAGTGCAGCAGCAAGACCTAGACGAGCAGCTGAAGGGGCTAGAGAAGTTGATGCGAGACAAAGACAATCAAACCGAAGTGCTTGAAGCACTTGCTCGTTTGCGCGTTACAGCTGTTGTCATTACTAACCAATTGAAGTCTGCCGAGAACCCTGTAGAGGGTGATGACAAATCGGCAATGAAGAAAATAGAGCGTTCTTCAAAACGTAATTTGTCGAAGATAGCAGACAATTTAATGGGCGTTATTTTGCATCCACGGCGTAAAGGCATCACCGCCGAAAATATGAAAATATGGGAAGAATCTGTGATCTCATTAGGTCAACTTCGAGAGTTTGGCGCACATGATTTATGGCAGATTTTTAGTAGTAACAAAAAGTTTCGCGATGAAGCTGATTTCTTAAAGTTATGTTTGGTCGAAATCGGCTCTACAAAAGATTATTCCCTTACGGTTGATCTTGTCGAGTTGCTTGACGACTCAGAGTTCATATATATTGCCGGAGCAGCCGAAGCTCTTGCGAAGTTTGGTGATGCACCGGGCAAGTCACGTCATTTAGCCGTTAAGTCTTTGAGCAAGTACGTGTCGCAGAACTATGAAAAAATCCAGTCAAACCCAAGTGACGAAGAAGCGCAACGCAAATACCGCATCGTTTCTCAACCGATGATTAAGGCGCTAACAGCACTCACTGGGCAGCGTATCGTGCGTCCTCTAGAATGGACGGATTGGTGGAATGCCAACAAGAACGATAGCAAGGTGTGGCAAGACAAAGATGAGTGATTCTCTGCAGCCGATAGATCCAGCTGACTCCGGTCTTAGTCCCGCGCAACAACAACAGCCTGGGTCTTTGTTGCGTTTGCGCGATGTACAGGCGCTTAACCGTTCTTTTCGACGCTTGTCCGAAGTGCAAGAGGTCTTGCTCGACCGACTCGAAGAGTTAGAAGAGCAAAAAGCGAATCAGTCTAAATACAACACACCGTTACTTGCTTCTGCCGGAATGGTTTTGGGCGTGGGGCTGACCGCTGTTGCCTTTATGTATATGCAGCCAGACAGCGAGGTGATGATGCAGCAAGAATTGCCGGCGATTAACATCGAGCAACCCGAAATAATTGTACAGGCACCAGACAACACTGAACTTAACGAAAATTTCGCGAACCTAAGTGCAAGCCTTAGCGAAGTCATTCGTTCGCAGAGCAACGACCGCGAGCAAATGTCGCAATTGACTTCGGAGTTTCTTGACAGCGAAACTCAAAATAATTCATTGCGGCAAGCAATGGTTGACATGCAAGAGCAACATCAGCGCGAGTTAGAAGAATTACGCGCCCAACGTCAGCAGCCTGTTACGGCTTTACCAGCTTTGCAAACGCCGGAGGCTTCTGCATTAAGTAGCACGCCCATACCGGCGAGCGAGTTGGTTATAAAATTGAATGCCTTATTGGCGGCCGATGGTTATTCAAAAACGCAATTTCAGACAGCAACTCAAGTTGCAGGCAGTGCCGATTTACAAGACGTAATAGTACTAAGCTGGAACGCTTCCGGAAAACTATCCTCGCTGATTCATGCGCAGTCTGTTGAATTAGAATTGCATAAAATGAGTCATACCGTGGTCATGCTGTTGAAAGACGGCACCCAGACTCTCGGTGGCTCATCGAAAGTGGCTATACCGAATGACGGAATTCGCCTTGAATTTAGCGAGGTCAACATAGGCGTATGGCTCGAGTACTTTCCCGAATTGTTGCCGAGCGCTGCGGTGCCGACAAGTGAGCGAATTTCAGCTAATGCCATTGAAGCGGTGCGTGTTGCACTTGAAGCTTTAATCTCACAGCGTGGCTCCTTTAGCTATTACAAGTTGACAGCGCTTGGCCAAATTGATGGCGATGAAATGCGTTATGTACAGATTAATTGGCATGACAATTCGGGGCGCTTGGTGAAAACCATCGAGGCTGACAGCTTAATGGTGGTATTGCATAGTTCCGGTTCGGTCGAATTGCAGATGCGTAATGGCGCCTTTTTGTCAGGCGGCCAGCGCAGTCCATTCTCTTCGGATCGCTTTAGTTTGCACTTGCCGCGCCAAGATCTAAAGTCGTGGCGTGACTCTGGCATACCTGTTCGTGAAGCCGGATACTAAAGTGCAGAGCAGTGTAGATGAGATACTGAGTGTTGCGGGTGCGCTCGAAATGGCACGCAGCGCTCTTGCTAATCAAGTCGGTCTAGTGTGGCTAGAAGCAGAACTGTTCCAGTATCGCGGCCCACACGCAAGCGGTCATTATTACTTTAAGTTACGCGACGCCGATGCCACCGTCGACGCCATTATGTGGCGCGGTAAAGCAGCACGTATTCTTAACTTTGACGCGCAAGATGGCATGCAAGTGTTAGTGCAGGGAAGCTTCGATATCTACGCTGCACGTGGCAGCTTAAGCTTTCAAGTCGAGGCCATGCGTCCACTTGGTGCCGGAAGTTTGGCACAGCAATTTGAGCAGCTTAAGCAAAAGTTATATGCGGAGGGTTTATTCGATGCTGAAAGTAAACTCGAAATACCATTGCGTCCACGTAAGGTGGCGGTGATTACAGCTAAAGGCTCTGCGGCTTGCGCAGATATCCTTGCGTCGTTCGCCGAGTCCAATGCGCCACTGCATATCAGCTTGCATTATTCGTTGGTGCAAGGGGCTCAGGCTGCCGGCGATTTAGTCGACGCTCTCGAACGTGCTGCTGAATTGCAGCCAGATGTGATACTCATATCGCGTGGTGGCGGCTCTCTTGAAGATCTATGGCCCTTCAACGAAGAAGTTTTAGTGCGTGCTATTGCTGCTTGTAAAGTGCCGGTCGTTTCTGCAGTGGGCCACGAAGTGGATACGACACTGTGCGACTACGTAGCGGACCACCGTGCAATAACCCCAACTGCGGGTGCTCAATATATTGCATCATCATGGTTAGAGGTATTGCAACAACTGGCTCATTTGCGCCATCGTTTGCTAGCGCAGTCGCCGCAAGCAGCCATGCAGCGTTTGCGTAATCGTTTTCACCAGGCTGAGGCGCGTTTAGTGCAGGCACCCTTAGATATGTTGTCACAATCGCGCGCCAAACTGTTGCGGCAGGCCAATCGATTGCTGCACTGCGGGCCGTCTAGACAAATGGCGCAATATCAAGCAAGCTACAGCACGCTAGATGCGCGTTTAGTCGTGGCGAACCCACAGCACCTATTAGACCGTGGCTACGCTTTGGTGCAGATTGAGGGGCAAGACGGCTACTTGCGTACGGCGAGCGCCGCTCAGCCAAAAGATAAGCTATGTGTACAACTTGCTGACGGCGAACTGCGGGCTATCGTAGAATAATATAGTGGCAACAAAGAAGACACCTGCATTAGATTTCGAGCAACAACTCGAAAGCCTCGAATCTATAGTTGACCAACTAGAAAGTGGTGAACTAAGCTTAGAGCAATCCATCGAGCAGTATCAATTGGGTGTAAAATCACTTAAATTATTACATCAAGCAATGTCGTCCGCAGAACAAAAAGTTACTGAGTTAAGTGCCGATTTGCGTGGCGAAATAGATGAACTTGCAGATGGTGATGACGACTAGCTTTAAACCATGGCTTGCTGGATTTGCGCAAGGCTTCGAAGCGCAGTTTCAAGAAGTTCTAGGCAGCGAATTAGTCCATGATTCACGCCTGCAACAAGCGATGCGTTCTGCAACGCTTAGTGGCGGCAAGCGTATTCGCCCTGCCTTATGCACTTTAGTGGCGGGTAACGGGGCGACACCTGAGTGTGTTGCGCGTGTCAGCATGGCCATCGAAGCCGTGCACACTTATTCTTTGGTGCACGACGATTTGCCAGCAATGGACGATGACTGTCTGCGCCGCGGACGCGCCACCACACATATTGAATTCGATGAGGCTACGGCAATACTCTGCGGCGACGCTTTGCTGACCTTTGCTTTCGAGTTGTTAGCTGATTTAGATTTGCCGGCAGATAAAGCTTTGCAGTTAGTTAAGATATTATCGACAGCTATAGGGCAGCGCGGCATGGTGATGGGGCAGCAATTAGATATTGACGCGACCTCCAATGATTTAAGCTGGGAGCAGGTCCAAGAAATCCACAACTTGAAGACCGGAGCATTGATTACGGCATCCATTCACATGGGCGCGGTGCTTGGTGATGGCCAACCGCAACAATGGACCGATTTCGCCTCGCAAATTGGGGTGTTGTTTCAGGTCGTCGATGATGTGCTCGATGCCACCGTTGATAGCCAGCAGCTCGGAAAAACTGCCGGTAAAGACAGCGCTACCCATAAACCTACCGCAGTAAGCAGTCTAGGGGTTGACGGTGCGCGCCAATATGCTCAAAAACTGTGTGACGATGCCAAGTCTAGCCTAGCAGTCCTAAATATCGGCGCAGACAATCCTTTAATTCAGTTGCCTGACTTTTTACTACACCGTAGCTTTTAAGTTAGAATATGGCAGCCATGAAACCACTGCACGCGTGCAACATTTCTTCTCCTAAAGATTTAGAGGGACGATCACTCGCCGAGCTCGAAGCTCTGTGTGTTGAAATTCGCCATCATTTAATCGAAAAAGTAAATGCTAGTGGCGGCCATCTAGGTTCAAATCTTGGTGTCGTCGAGTTGACGGTAGCCATGCACAAGGTTTTTGACTTTAGCAGAGACAAATTGGTCTTCGACGTTAGTCACCAATGCTACCCGCATAAAATGCTGACAGGTCGCTTTGACGGCTTCGACAGTTTACGTCAGACCAACGGCATGTCGGGTTTTATTAACCGCGACGAGTCTCCGTACGACATGTTGACGGCGGGGCATGCCGGCACGTCCATCTCTTTCGCTAGCGGACTTGCTGCCGGAATGAAGGGCAGCGCAAGTGACGGCGACGACCCATGGGCTGTCGCGCTCATCGGCGACGCAGCTTTTGGCTCTGGTGTCGCATTTGAGGGTATCAATCAAGCTGCTGATAATGATGCACGCATGATTGTAGTGCTTAACGATAACGAATGGTCCATCGCTAAATCGGTGGGTGCCATGGCGCGTTATTTGTCGCGTATTCGTTCATCACAAACTTTGCATCGTACTTACGAGCGCTTATCGGCATTAGCCCATAAGCTGCCGATTGTCGGAAGCCGCATGGATGAGATTGGCGAAGTATTACGTCACGTGATGGTGCCCGGACACATCTTCGAAGAGCTTGGCGTAAACTATATTGGTCCATTAGATGGACATGATTTAGACATAGTAACGGATGCTCTAGAGCGCGCCAAAAAGTTTAAGGGTGTTACCCTAATTCACTTTTTGACTGAAAAAGGCAAGGGCTTTGCTCCAGCATCAACAGATCCCGAGCGCGCACACGGAGTGAAGCCGCCGTCCAAGGTTCCTGCTGCTAGTACGCTAAAGCCTGCTAAGTCGGCGCAGTCCTTTACCGCGGCTTTCTCTGAAAGTTTGTGCCGCTTGGCGGATAAGAATTCGCATGTGCATGCGATTACTGCTGGTATGCCATCCGGAACAGGCCTGGGTGAATTCTCAGAACGTTTTGGCGAGCGCTTTCATGATACTGGCATCACCGAACAGCACGCCGTGTCATTGGCCGGCGGATTAGCCACAGCAGGCAAGCGTCCGGTGGTAGCTATTTACTCTACTTTTTTGCAGCGCGGTTACGACCAAGTCTTTCAAGAAGTCGCTTTGCAGAAAGAAAATGTAGTGTTCTGTCTAGATCGTGCAGGCCTTGTTGGGCAAGACGGCCCGACGCACATGGGTCTGTACGACATCGCATACTTGCGGCCATTCCCGGGTGTCACTTTATGTGCACCACGCGATGCTGCTGACCTCGGACGCATGCTAGAACTGGCTGTAGACAGCAAGGGGCCATGGGCTTTGCGTTGGCCACGCGCTACAGCGCAAGCCGAGTCGTTCATCCCTAAAGACCTGCGCGAACCCCTAGTCGCCGGACGCGCCGAATGTCTGCGGCAAGGCGATGCCGGAACTGTTTTCGCCCTTGGTGAATTAGTCAACAACGCTGTTCTAGCTGCGGACGAACTCGAAAAACTGCACGGTATTTCATTGGCAGTCTTTGACGCGCGTTTCGTCAAGCCTATAGATGAATTGGCGATACTGAATGCAGCGAAGCAGCATGATTTTATTGCAACTGTCGAAGAGCATTCTGTAATCGGCGGTCTTGGCTCAGCGGTTGGCGAAGTATTAGCCAATCACTCGCGACATACCAAAGAAAAGCAATGTCGACTTTCAATCCACGGGGTTCCGGATGATTTTATTATGCACATGACCTCGCGCGACGAACAATTGCTGCGTTGTAATCTCGATGTAGAATCATTGATGCAGTCATGGCGCAGCCAGTTGCAAAATACTAATTGTAAAGTAAATCACTAGATGCCTACTGCTAAAGAATCGATACTGCCCACATCACGGCGTCCACATGTGCTTATTTTGGGTGATGAGACTAAAGATAAAGTAAGGCCATTAGCTGTAGCGGCAGAAACTTTGCTTGCTGATAAGAATGTAAAAGTTACTGTCGATTTACAGGCAACTTATGAGCCTATAGAATCTAAGCCAGATCTAGTTATTGTCATAGGTGGTGACGGCTCGATCCTTGCTACTTCACATCGCTTGCAACGCCGCCGTGTGCCAGTGATGGGTGTAAATGTAGGGCGAGTAGGCTTTTTATCTGCAGTCTCTCCAGAACGACTAGAAACCGTATTAGACGACTTATTCGCTAATAAATATCGTATCGAGCAACGTTCTATGATGGCGTTTTCGGTGAAACGTAAAGGCAAGATTGTGCTTGACTCACACGTGCTAAACGAAATAGTTGTGGCACGTTTGCCAGAAGAATCGATGATGAGTATCGAACTGGTTGACGAGCGCCGCGCCGTTTGTTCCTATTTCGGTGATGGCTTAATAGTCTCGACAGCGACAGGCTCTACGGCTTATAACTTGTCGGCAGGTGGTCCTATTCTTGCACCAAGTCTTGAAGCTTTAGTGATACAACCGCTAGCTCCGCATGCCTTGACCGTGCGCCCACTCGTTTTGCGCAATGACCGCCAAGTTAGTTTGCGGATTAAATCCGCTGGTGTTTTAACGAGCGACGGTCACCTAGAAGGTAAATTGAATCCAGGCGACCGAGTCATTGTTGCTCCGAGTCGACGTACACTTAAATTGGTAGTCGACCCTGATAATCGTTTTTACGCGCGTCTAAGATCAAAGCTTCACTGGGGTGAAGTTTCTGGACCAGGCGGCGACTAGGCGGTTATCCGTAGACTCCGCGAAGTCTATCGAAGTACGCAACACGTTCGACGCCTAACATACATGTGGCGAGACGTAAGCCAACCTTGTGCTTGTTTGCAGCAATACGTGCTTTGTCATATGCCGCAATAATCATGCGATCGAGACGTTCTTCAACTAGCTCTATAGGCCAGTAGTATCCGGCACGGTTTTGCACCCATTCGAAGTAGGCAATAATCACCGAGCCACTGTTGCCGAGCAAATCTGGAACTATAGGTATACCGCGGTCTTCAAGGATATGGTCCGCGCGCTTAGTGGTAGGTCCGTTCGCAGCCTCAACAACTAATTTGGCGTTGATGCTGTCAGCGTTTTGACCGGTAATTTGATTGGAGGCAGCTGCCGGAATCAAGACGTCACACTCGAGAGAGAGTAACTCTTTGTCGCTGATTAAATCGCCACCAGCAAAACCATTTAGTGAGCCATGTTGCTCGCGGTGTTTCACTAGAGCTGCAACGTCGATGCCGTTCTTGTTATACAGGCAGGCTTGCAAGTCGCCCATGCCGATGATGGTGTGACCTGTACGATCGAGTTCGACCGCAACTTGCGATGCCACTTGGCCGGCTCCTTGAATAACGACTTTAACTTTTTCGTTAATTTTCATCTCGGAAAGTCGGCGCTCCATGAGTACGCGGACGCCGCGACCAATAGCCGAATCGCGCAGTAGAGTGCCGCCTAATCCGAGTGGCTTGCCAACGACTACAGCATTTACTGTGTGACGGGCATGCATCGAGTAGGTGTCCATTGCCCAAGCCATCATACGCTCGTTGGTATGCAAGTCGGGAATAAGGATGTCACGCTCGGGGCCAATTAAATCGTTTACACCTGAGGTGTAACGGCGCACTACTTTTTCTACGACCCTATCACTATGTTCGCGCGGATCGAAATTTACGCCGCCCATTGAGCCACCAAATGGCACATTAAGAGCAGAGCATTTCCAGGTCGTCCATGCTGCTAATGCCCGCAACTCGTCGCGGTTCATGTTTTTATCAAAACGCAAACCACCGAGGCATGGCCCCAGCGACAGGTTATGTCGAATGCGAAAACCAGAGAATACTTGTGTTTCGCCATTGTCTAACCGCACGGGTATCGCAAACTTAAACTCGCGATCTGGACGACGCAGCAGCATGTATAAATCGGGATCAAGCCCTAACATTTGCGCCGCTTGATCAAACCGTTCCATCATGGAAGCGAATGGGTTGTCATCGGATAATGCCGGTGACGGAGCTTGCAGATCTTCGGGTGGGTTATTATCGTTAAGCATACATACCTCTCATTTCGTGCGAGTACGCGACTCGTTCTACAGCCAAGCAGTAGGCGCCAATGCGCGCGCTAGTTTTGTGACGTTCAGATGATGCAACAACGTCGTTAAAGGAATCGACCAAGATGCGTTCCATGCGATCGAGGACGTCTTTTTCTTCCCAGAAGTATCCCATGCGGTTTTGCACCCACTCAAAGTAGGATACCGTTACGCCGCCAGCGTTAGCCAGAATATCGGGCGCTACAAATACACCATTCGCTTCAAGGATCATATCGGCTTCATCAGAAGTAGGGCCGTTGGCGCCTTCAACAATAACTTTGGCTTTAATGTCTGCAGCATTTACCGAAGTAATTTGATTTTCAATAGCTGCGGGGACAAGAACATCACACTCGAGCGTCAACAATTGATCATTATCGAGAGTAGTCGTGCCAGGGAAGCCTTCGAGCTTGCCGGTTTCTTTTAACCATTCTAAAACCTTTGGTATGTCAAGCCCCGCGGGGTCATGGATACCACTGTACATGTCTGAAATCGCTATAACTTTATGCTTCATCTCGTGCAGGAACTTAGCGGCTAAGCCTCCGACATTTCCGGAACCTTGTACTACGATGGTACAACCTTCGCTTGGCAAGTTTTTGTAGTTAAGCGATTCGCGCGCAATAATAGCTACACCTAAACCGGTGGCTTCGTTACGTCCGAGTGATCCACCCAGGCCAATGGGTTTACCGGTAACCGATGCTGTACAAGTTGCACGAGTGTGCATCGAATAAGTATCCATGAACCATGCCATTGTTTGAGCATTGGTGTTCATGTCAGGCGCAGGTACGTCCCGTTCTGGACCGATGATGTCGATCAAGTTAGCGGTGTAACGGCGCGTTAGGCGCTCGAGTTCGCCTTGCGACATGCGCCGCGGGTCACAAATGACGCCGCCTTTGCCACCACCGAAGGGTACGTTTACAACCGCGCATTTCCAGGTCATCCATGCTGCAAGTGCGCGCACTTCGTCAAGGTTGACTTCTGGTGAGTAACGGATGCCGCCTTTGGCTGGACCGCGTGCAATCGAATGCTGAACGCGATAGCCGGTGAAGACGCGTAAGGAACCGTCGTCCATACGCACTGGGACAGAAATAGCTAGTTCTTGAAATGGCTCGGCGAGAATTTTATAAACTCCGTCATCGACATTGATAAGGTTTGAGGCCTTCTCTAGTCGCTTTGTCATTTGCAGGAACGGGTTAAGTTCGCTGGTGTCGTTGTTTTCTGATGCAGAGTTTGCCATGGTCGGCTCTTGCTTACTGGGTTAACGGGTGGGGGGTAACACCCTGAATTTTACAAAGATTAAGTAGTTCTACTTGCTTCAACAAGGGGGATTGTCGAAGATTACACTATGATTTCCGCTAGAGACCCTGAAAAGTATCAAAAAGACTTCTTGTCTACAGTCAGCCTTGATAATGGTAGGGTTTTGGCCTGCGAAAAAGACCTAGTAGAACTAGAGAAACTAGGCCTAGACACTCTAGAGGGCGCCATGAACTTTAATGGTGGCGTGGTGGTGCGCGCCGCGGGTGTGCGCACCACGTATAAGGTCGAGGCCGGTGACGAAATATGGTTTGTTAAAATTCATAAAAACATTGGCTGGCGCTCACGTCTTTCAGTGGTCGGCTCACGTTTAGTTAGCCCAGGGCATCGTGAATGGGATTCAGCCAACATGCTGCGGCGTAGTGGCTTTGATGTGCTAGAACCCGTCGCCTTCGGTGAGTCCATTAATTTTTTAAGCTGCCCGCGTCGATCTTTTATCGTAACTCGCGAAGTTAAGGGGCCGCCGCTCGACGAGCTTTTAGCCGATGGATACCCAGAGGTTTGGGGCCAGTCCGAAACGGAGGCGCGCCGTAATTTAGTTGAAGACATGGCTGGTATGATTAAACGCTTTCACTCGGCAGGATACTATCATAAAGATTTATATTGTTGCCATTTGATTGTTGCTGTCGACCAGCATGAAAAGGACAAACGTTGGGGGCAGCCGCATCTTATCGATTTAGAGCGTGTTGTTCGCGAACGTCAACCGAATACCCGTTGGTTCGTTAAAGATTTGGCAGCGCTTAACTTTTCGGCTCCAGCAACCGTCAGTCTAATAGATCGCTGGCGCTTTCTGAAAAATTATTTCCCAAGCTTGCCTAAAGGAGAGCGCAAGAAGTGGGCGCGTTTAATCTTCGCGAAAACTGCAAAGATCGCCAACCATACGCCAAAGTTTAAATGATGAAGATACATGAAGTCTCGGCGCGTGATGGCTTGCAGAATGAAAGCACTATTCTTAGCACAGCACAGAAAATATACTTGCTTGAATTGTTGGCGCAAACAAAGCCAGACTCTCTTGAAGTGACTTCTTTTGTACGCGCAGATCGTGTCCCTCAGTTCGCTGATGCCGCTGAGCTGTGCCAGCAACTTAAAGATGTCAGCTGGCGCCAAAACTTGCCGCTGGTCGGCTTGGTCATGAATATGCACGGCTACGAAAGTTTTAGCACTTCTGGGCTTGATGCCATTACTGCTGTCATCGGCGCCCATCAAGAGTTTTCAAGAGCAAATTCCGGGATGACAGTAGAACAGGCGGTGCGTGCCAATGAAGAAATAATTGCGGCTGCAACTCGTGACGCTGTGCCAGTGCGCATGTACCTATCGATGGCCTTTGGCTCACCGGATTCACCAGCAGAGCTGAACTTAGTTGCTGAATTGTTGGCGGCTAGCGCCGAAATGGGCGTTGAAAGAGTCGTGCTCTCAGATACCGTTGGTGTCGCTCGTCCCGAGTTAGTGCATGAAGTTTTGCAAAGCGCGCAGCGCTATTTCCCACTAGAAAGAGTGGGTTTGCATATGCACGACACCTACGGCAACGCGCTTGATAATTGCGCCGCTGGTTTAGATGCCGGCGTCGAATATTTTGATGCTTCAGCCGGCGGCACGGGTGGCTGCCCATTTGCACCAGGTGCCAGTGGTAATCTCGCAACCGGTGCGCTTCTAGATCTTGCGCAACAAAGGCAATGCGCTCCGGCAGGAGCTAGCCTGCAAGCGATTGATGATGCTAGTGACTTCTTGTCGTCTGTGCTTGGCAAACCCTTGGCGCGCGGCGCTAAACTATGTCCATGAGCGATATATCCCTGGTTGAATTGACGTGCGCCGACCATGTGGCGCGCATAACAATTAATCGACCCGATTCACGCAATGCATTAAGTCTTCCGACATTGCTGTGCATGCGCCAAGTCCTCTTAGAAGTCTCACAGCGTAAAGATATTTGGGTAGTCACCTTTACAGGTGCTGGCGATAAAGCTTTTTGTGCCGGTGCTGACTTGAAAGAGCGACGCGGCATGAACGAACAGCAAGTCGCTGAATTCGTCGACAATATTCGTGGCACCATGAATGACATTGCTAATCTGCCACAGCCGACGCTAGCTATTATTAACGGTCATGCTTTCGGTGGCGGTTGCGAAATGGCATTAGCGTGTGATCTAAGAATATTAAACGCGTCAGCACTCATCGGACTCACCGAAACTTCGCTAGCGATTATTCCTGGCGCAGGTGGTTGTGTTCGCTTACCACGTCTAGTCGGTGTCGCGAAGGCCAAAGAAATGATTTTGTTGTCCAAGCGCATGACGGCTGATGAGGCACTGAATTGCGGCCTAGTCAATCAGATTTCCGAATTCAACACTTTGGACGCCGCCGCAGAAGGCATCGTGCAGAACTTGTTAGCCAATGGTCCGCTAGCCTTGCAAGCAGCTAAGGCGGCTATTGATCTCGGTAGTGATCTCGAACTAGAAGCTGCGCTGAAGCAAGAAGCTGATTGCTATGCGCGCATCATCCCGACGGGCGACCGTTTAGAGGCTTTGGCGGCTTTTTCCGAAAAGCGCAAACCGTCGTTTAAAGGTCAGTAACTCAGTTAAGACCGGCCCCGGTCATGTGGTAAACGGCAAACGATGCAAGCCAATGTTCACCCATAAAGTTGCCGCTAAAGACATAGGCTAACCCGGCTGTTAAATGAGCGTCACTCGCCGCGCGTAAACGTTCTTGCTGCTGCGGATGCTTATCTAAAGCTGAAGCGATGCCAGATAAAGTCCAGGCGCGTGATAAGTTTAGACCGGCTAAATGTACAAGCCGTCCGTCGGTGATATCGCTAACGGCTACAGGGCTGAGTAAATTAATAGCACCTGTTGTCGAGAGCTTTGGCAAAAAACGATCTAACCATTTAGGGAACTCGTCAGCGCTTAGCACGCGACGCATTAAATCAGCTTCGTTAAGTGCGGACGAGAAAAAATCTTCGCCAGATGGTTCGTAAGCCGCAGGGTAATTGCTATCGTCGCTGTAGTATCTGCGCGCAGAAGATAGGATCAAAGAAACGAGGTCGTTGTTGTTTACTTGACGTGCATAGTCAAGGGTAAACGATAAAGCAAAACTCGTGTCAGGATGGACACCTGTACGAATGGGATACTTTAGTTTGGGTAGGTAAGTGAAAATCCGTGCGACGATGATGTCTTCTAGCGGCTGAATATTTTTTCGCCAGCGCAGTGCATCTTCATCATCAAAAGAATCTAATTCGCTTGCTAAGCACAGCAACCATGCCCAACCATACATGCGCTCGAAACCGCGAGTGCTAGGCGCAGAGAAATAGTCGGCCTCGCCTTGAAGCTTTTCGCTAGTGAACACGCCATTCAAATAGCTGCGGATATCGTCTGCCACCGCATTGTTGGGGTATTGCTTAAGCAAGCGCACTAACAGCCAATGGCTATGCACAGCAGAGTGCCAATCAAAGGATCCCCAGAATACCGGGTGGCGTTGCTCAGGGGTATATAGGTCGTCGGCGGCAGTAATGACATGCCCTGGTTTGTTTGGATAGGCCTGCGATACAGCATGGATTGCTAGGCGGGCAAACTTTTCAACTTCTTCAGAAGGTACGGGTGGCATAGAATTTGGTGGCGGCGTAGAAGGCGTTTGCGCGAGACACAACATGAGTAGGGCGGTGCAGCTAGAAGACATTCTGTCAGTCTAAGGCATAGTGCCGTCAAATTGGATATACTGTGTTCATGAAATTATTGTGTTCACTGTTTTTTGCAGCACTGATTGCATCCTGTTCTACTACTCAAAATTCTGTAATGACTACAACTGAAGAGGCTACTTTCGCTGCTGGATGCTTTTGGGGCGTCGAATCTGTATTCATGGCCACCGAGGGTGTGCTATCTACAGAGGTTGGCTATATCGGAGGCGATGTTGCGACAGGCACTTATAAAGAGGTCTGTTCGGGTACTACTGGGCATGCCGAAGCTGTGCATATAACCTTTGACCCGCAGGTGGTGAGTTACCAACGACTGCTAGAGATTTTCTTTAGTAATCACGATGCGACTCAATTAAACCGCCAAGGTCCTGATGTCGGTACTCAATACCGCACCGCAATTTTCGTGCATGGTGCAGATCAGAGAACTCTGGCAGAGCAATCGATCAGCGCATTGGATGCTAGCCAAAAGTTGCCACGTCCAGTAGCAACTTCGATAGAAGCGGCTGCCGAATTTGTTCGCGCTGAAGAATATCACCAACAGTACAACCTTAAGAACAACGTCTCATGCCAGATTCAATAAACTATCAAGCCATCTGGGATTATGGCTCCGAAGTAATCATCGCGCTGCTGATCGGTATCTTCGGATTGTTGGCTGCAAGTTGGGCACAACGCGTGGTCGGAAGTGTTTGCGAGAGATCATCGTTTGATAAAACATTATCGCGCTTTTTCTCAAAGATGGCACGCTGGGCGGTATTAGGCGCAACAGTAATGATCGTGCTCGGAGAATTTGGCGTAGACGTAGGTAGTTTTGCCATAGTTCTTGGCGCCATGGGCTTTGCAATCGGCATGGCCTTGCAGGGTACTCTAGGGCATTTTGCCGCAGGTGTGATGCTGCTTATCTTTCGCCCCTTTAAAATCGGAGATGCGATTAACGTCGCCGGAGCTAGCGGTATCGTTTTTGATATAGGATTGTTTTCCACAGCGATTGACACCTTCGATAACCGAAGGTTAATTGTGCCAAATTCAAATGTCTTCGGAGAAACTATCGAAAACATAAGTCATCACGGTATACGTCGTGCGCAGGCAGATGTCGGAGCAGGCTATGATGCAGACATCGACACTACGCGCGCTATCTTCGAGAAAGTAGTGAAAGATAATCCATATCGACTAGCCAGCAAAGAAGGCGATGTGATATTGACCGAACTCGGAGACTCCTCAGTTAATTGGTGCCTGCGTGTGTGGTGTAAACGAGAAGATTTTATTCTGTGCAAGCAGCAAATCTTACGTGATGCAAAACTAGCGCTTGAAGCTGCGAATATCGATTTGCCATACCCTCAATTACAAATACATAATAGTTAATGCTGATCCACAGCACGCGCCATGCGCAGTGGCTGTCTAATTCCTGGTTAGTCGCCGACAAAGTGGGTGGCGATGCTGTGTTAATTGATAGTGGCGGGCCTAGTGATGA
>JBLINB010000014.1:0-36939 GCA_047638975.1 Myxococcota bacterium | reverse complement strand
ATCACAACGTCATCGGCTAATAACGAAAACAGCTTCGGCGGAAAGCAAATGCTAGATGGCAGCCACGGAACACGCTGGCTCACTAGTGGTGGCGACAAAAACCCAGAGTTCACTATTAGTATGCGCAGATCTGCCAAGGCAACGCGCTTACTATTTAGCCATACTTACACCAGCCCAAAATCAATGACGGGTGGCGCAATACCTAGTGAAGTCGAAGTGTATATAAATAACAGTAAAGAGCCTATAGTGATTAAAATAAATCCTGATCAGTCTCAAAAAACGCTTTACACTTTTGAAAAGCAAACCAGTATTAAAAAACTGAGAGTTGTAGTCACTAAAATTGTTAATGGAACTTTAGGTTCGGCCGTGATTGGCTTTAGTCAGGTTGAGCTACAAAGCTAATCGCCGGCGCCAGCAAACCCACTGCGGCTGTGATCTTGATATTCGCGAATAAGCTTATAAAAGTCTTGAGGTAATCCTAAGCGAGTTTTGCGCAAACGTTTGGCGTAACGGATGATTCCCACGGGGTCGGCAAAAAACAAAACTGGGCTTGGCCATCCACCTATTGATTTAGTGATCTCCAAATTATCGGCAGATTTATTATGATGCGCAAAGACAGGTTGCTGCTCAAGTTCTAATTGATCAAGCGTTGTTAAGTCAAAATCATTTGGCAATAAAATAGTCAAGCCTTGTGCCGGCGCATCTATCGCCCAGTTATTTAGAAACTGTTCAAGGTTTTTTTGCAAATGCTCTAAATCTGTTTTAGCAAATAAAATCACTCCGGTTCCGGAACTAGACAGCGGTACGTCATTCATCGGCTGTCCAATTAAGTAGCGCAGTTTAAATTCGCCTAAGCGCTCGCTATCAAAGCCCCAACCTTTGGCGTGCGCATACGGACCTCGCGCCAGGCGGTCAAGGCGTTGCACCTTGGCGTCGATAACGCGCATCGCTCCGGTAGTGGTGTAAAACCCGATGCGGCCATAAATCGGTCGCCCATTAAATAATGTTGTGCGCTGAACTAATTTACCATCAAAATATATTTCTGCACTTGGGCCATCCACAATTATTTCGAAGCTAAAGGTGGTGCCGGTTTTATCGAAACTAACCCCGCCGCGTTTTGCACCTTCACGCACAAAGGATGAAGTGAGCGACCACGACAAACCAGCATTGGATTCGGCTTCTTCTGTTTCGCCAACTGAGTAACGGTAATCGCCACCAGAAAAGGATAGGCGTGTATTGCGATCGCGGCGGTTCCAGCCAAAGACGATGCCGCCACTAAAGAAGGTGGTGCTTTGTTCTACCTTGCCGCTAATTTTATAACGCCCTGGCTGCTGCCAACCATCAGCAAAGACCACCGCAGTGCGACCAAAAGCCGTGCGATCCATGGTGCCTGTTGCAGTGCGCCCTTTATCGCGCCCTACATGCAAGTCTCCGAGGAGTTCATCTGAAAACCACATGCCGACGCTGCGCTTTTTATCCATGCCGCTGAGAGCATGCTCTTGCCATTTGCCAGCACTTAAAGCCATCGGCGGTTGAGCGAAGGGTGGCTGCTGCAACTCTGCTAAGTCGGAAAAAGGCAACTCGCGGTCTGCGTCAAGCCCGAACTCGAGCGCGTAAAGATTGTAATCGGCCGCCAAGGCAGCAGCAGTTACTGGCAACTTATCAGCCGCCGAAGAAAGGGACAGCTCGGCAAGAGCATCTAGCCATTCACTAGTCGCTGGCAAATTTTTGCGCAACGGACTGTCTGCACTAGACGACGCGAAGTCGCGCAACGGAGAACTGTAGCGCGGCCAGTGTTGCAAACACCAAGCGGCCTGAAGTTGGCGCGTCTCGGTCAATAAGCGCGTGAAATCTTCAAGCACCGCATCACTTGGTTCGTCTACAACTAAAGCCCATTGATATGCTTCGGCAGCAGCCTTGTTTCCCACTTGCTGCAATAACAACGCTGCAACTCGCGCTTGATCTTGACCAAACCATGGCTCGGTGCGTCCTCTTAACCACGACCAAGTGGGCTCATCGTAAACCACTTCGGCATTCTCTCCACCCGGCCCAGACGACGAAAAACGTTTTGTCCAATCCGCCAATTCTTTCCAGTAAAATCCGCGCAAAAATTTACCGTAGTCAACAGCAAACTCTTTAAGATCACTTGGACGGCCATCCTTGCCGTCACAAAAATATTGTTCGAAATGAATCATCGCAGATACTTTTGAATTCCTTAAGCTTCCTTGATAATCCTCTAACTGGCTTGCAAATAACTTATCTTCAGCGTCTTCGAATCCGTTCCAGAAACGCAAATACACATATAGCGCATATCCTGCAGAATAATTGTCACGGTATTCTTCGATATCGCCGCTAAGCAATTCACTTAGTTTTTTATAATCGCCATAGCCCTTTTGCGCCACGTCAAACAAAGTTGAAAAGCTTACATAATCTTCAACGAACTGTTCATCCGTCATCAAGCCGTAGTTACCGCCCGTCCATACTGCTTTGCCTTCGGCTAGCCACGCCGGCAAACCACCATAAGTCGCGCCATCAAAACGGTGCGTCAATTCATGCGTCAAGCCTCGTCCTAAACCGGGTATGGTGCCGACAGTGAATTTAAAAGTGGTTATGTCTCCGCCTTGAAATCCGCCTACCCAAAAAAAGCCGGCGCCCTCTGATTCAAGACCGAACGACTCCGGAACGATACGCACGGTGCCTTGGCGACCATCAAAAGGGTCTTTACCATAAAAGTTAAGTAGGCGCTGGTGGTGCAACTCAATACTAGTTGCTGTGCCAAGTAATGTGTTGTAGCCGCACGATGTTTCAACGCGGTACAACTTATTGGGCGACAAACAAACACCAGGGTTTTCGAAAGACGCATGCCGCAATGTAAAGCTACGCTGCTCATCTATATCCATTTCTTCTAATTCTTCGATGGTGTAAACATAAACGGTGTCTAGCATTTCACGACGGACTTCACCGAGCACTGTAGCTGCTTGCCTTTTTTCTCTGCTGATGTTGGCTGGCAACGGCCCCTTCAGATCTTTAAACCCAGACTGCGCAGCCATGCCTATCAAACAGCGCGCGAATTTAAGTGCCAAGCCGTTGTCACGCTTGGTGCGAGCTAAGCGCATTTCTTTAACCATCGCCCTAGCTACCACCGATTGAGAATCGCGGCTGATTTCTAGAATAGGTGTGTAATCGGCCGGCAATAGTTTTTGCAAGGACGGGTTATGCTGAGCCATGGTCGCAAGTAACTCTCCGCTCCAACTTGCTATGAGCCAATCACCGATTTTTTTACTACGCTGCATACGCTCGCGGAATTTCGAGACTTCGCGGAAAGCCGCTGCGCGCTTTACTGCAAGTTCTGAGATGGCCTCGTTATCGTAATCTTTATAGCGGCCATAGTCGTCAGCCTTGGCAGCGAATAGATAGTTCACCCACAGGGTTTGCAAGTCTTGATTATCGGCGCACGACTCAATAAGCATCGGCACCAAGCGCGCGGCATCTGCACCATTGCTTAATGCAAAAGAAAAATGTTCATAAGCCTCAGCGCTATTGCCCGCGGTCAAGGCTCGTCGTCCAGCTTCGACGCTCAGATCTATGGCTCGTGATTGTGCGCTCACAACGGCACACGCAAGAGACCAACACAGGACAGCTACGACTACTTTCATCTAGCGCAGTATACTTACGACGCGCTGGGGGCCCAATCTTTTGGCGCGAATGAACACGTAAAATGACTCGATGACTGTTTTGGGCTTGAGCATAATGAGTCTATTCAATTTTCTCTTTAGCTTATTTTCCCCACTAGATGGTTACTTTAGTTTGCCAAGAGGGTATTATTCGTAAATGAAAGGCGTCATCTCCGCAGTTTTTGCCGTGAGCAACCTGTTGCTACCGTGTTTAGCTCAACAGGCTGACCTCGCAACAGAGCTACTCACTCTCGAAATACTGCGCCAAGACTCAGAACGCCCTGGATTGGTCAACGGGCAGCTCTATTTAATTGCCCAGATAAATAGTGATGATGCCGCCATCGCGCTTGAAAAGCTAGTCGACGACCTTTCAGAGGATCACCGCTATATTGCGATTTCTGCCTTGGGTGTAAACGATTCTCTGTCTGCCACAAAAGCACTAGAGGACCTAGCTAAAAGGCGCAGCGACTTGCGGGTGAGGCGCCAGGCCATTCGCGTATTGGCCAATGGCACTGAAGAGAATTTAATTTATTTGCGCGATAAGCGGCTTAAATACGAATCTGATTTACGCTTACGCGCACTTATCCTAAATCTACTAAGTGAGCGCGACATGCCAGATCTAGATAAGTTTTTTCTGAGCGCTGCTAAATCAAAGGACACTGTTTATTCTGGTGCCGGGTTAACGGGTATTGGCAAACTAAAACTCAAGCGTGGCTTAAAGAGGATTCACGGCGCCCTTACTAGCCCTGATGTTCAATATCGGATTACGGCTTACACCGCATTAGCAAGCTACGGCGGCGAACAGCAATACCAAGCTATTCTTGAAGGATTGCAAGCGTCAATTAACATAGCGATTCGCCCGAAGCTAAGCGCACAATTACAGCGCGCTTCAACCACAGAAGAGATTAATACCATTATTAAAAATGGTCTACTCATTGAAAGCCCAGCGGTGGTCATGATTTGCGTTAAAGCTATAGCTGTGATTAGTAAAACGCGTCCACAGCTTTGTGCTGATGCTCTACTCAAATTTTTGAATCGCCCAGAAGACACCCTTCGTAGTTTAGCGATCGAGGGTTTGGTCCAAATCAAGACTGACGGCTTGCAACTTTTATTAGTCGATTTACTCGACCACCCCAGCCCGCAAACGCGCGCTGATGCTGCTTGGGGTTTGAGTCAGCTCGGAGACCTACCGCCAGAGACTGAAATAAAATTAGTAAAAATGTCTTCCAGCGAGCGCCCTTCGATTCGGATTCAATCTTTAAATGCATTACGCTGGTTTCCCGATTCTGAATTAGCTTTCCAAGCAATTAGCGACGCCCTAGAAGATGAATTGTGGTCGGTACGTTCGGTAGCCGTCTCAGCCCTTGAACTCTTTCGCCGTGATGAGTCGCTCAAGCCATTGCTGTGGCTAATCGCTAACGAAGTTGGGCGTGTGCGCAACGATGCTTTGCGCGTAATAACGCTATTGACCGGTGAAGACTTTGGCCCTTCGATACACGTATGGAAATCTTGGCGTGAAGACAAAGGCGACAGCTATACGCTACCGAGCAAAGTAAAAGCTGAAAGCATGATTGCTGCGCGTAAAAACAACAAACGACATGGTAATGAAACGGTCGCTCAAAGCGGTTATCACGGTATCACCGTACCCGCTGGCGGAGTAGTCTTCGTGCTTGATATCAGCGGCTCGATGAACTCACGTTTCTCAGCAGACGAAACTTACTACCAGCATTTTTCAAAAGCTCTTGGCGAAACGGTGCAAGCTCTTGGCAACGACACCTCGTTTAACATTGTGCTTTTTTCTTCTGGCGTCCGAACCTGGAAAAACAAGTTGGTCGCTTCAACTGAAGAAAACCGCAGCGCTGCAGAGCTGTGGTTAAAGCAAAATAATCCTGGCGGTGCAACCAACCTCTTTGGCGCTTTGAGTGCGGCATTATCTTTTGATGAAGCACAAACCATTTTCATCATGACTGATGGCGACCCGACTGCCGGAGAGTATCAAGTGCCAGAATCGATACTTGCTGAAATAGATCGCATCAACCGCGACCGCATGGTGCAAATTCACACCATCGCTGCAGGCAATGTACGCGCAGAGTTTCTCGCCGACCTCGCAGCTACCAATGGCGGTAAAGCCGTAGACTTGCGCAAAAACAAAAAGAAGGTCCTGTAGTTACAGCGGGTCAATAATGATGCCTTGCTGTTCGGCCAAACTATACAAGACCGGACGCAGCAGCAATAATTGCGCACGTGTTGTCTTTACTAATAATTGTCGACGATAGCGTCCGCGCAACTTTTCAATCGGCGGTGGCGCTGGCCCTAAATATTCTGTAGTTTGCCCAAAGCCACCGGGGACGACCGCCTGTAACTTTTCATAGACTTCATTCGCTACGGCAATCGCACGCTCTTGATGCTGTGACTCGATACTGATTCGCAAGACATCGCCAAAGGGAGGATATGAAAAATCTGTACGTTCTTGCAATTCTGCTTTAGAGAACTTCTCATAATCATGCTTGGATGCTGCGATTAGTGCTGGATGATCAGGCATCCAGGTTTGCACCACAACGCGTCCGCCGAGCGAGCTACGTCCGGCGCGTCCGGCAACTTGCGCTATTAAATTAAAGCAGCGCTCGCTAGAACGAAAATCAGGTTGGTGCAAAGCAGTGTCGGCATTCAACACGCCAACTAAAGTAACACGCGGGAAGTCTAAACCTTTGGCAACCATCTGGGTGCCCAATAAAATATCGTACTTGCCTTCGCCAAAATCTTTCAAAGATTGCTCGTAAGATTCGCGCCTTAACATGGTGTCGCGGTCCATGCGTAAAATGCGCACCTCCGGGAACATGCGCTGCACACTATCTTCGACGCGTTCGGTGCCGACGCCAATCATCTCGGTTTTATGCCCGCATGTCGCACAGCATTGCGGCATAGGCCCTTCTTTTAAACAATAATGGCACAATGCTTTTTTGCGCCAACGATGGTATGTCAGGGCAACATCACATGTCGAACAAGAAACCGTTTTTCCGCACGGACGGCAATACCATGCCGGAGAAAATCCTCTTTGGTTTAAGAACAGTATTGCTTGTTCTTTTTTAGCAAGAGTTTCTTTTAACGCAAATTTAAGTTGTGATGAAACAACTAGCCAACTTCCTTTTTCGGCTTTCTCTACGCGCATATCTACCAGCTTTACCGCCGGTAGTGAGCCGCCGGCAACGCGATCGGTCAAACGCAATAGCTGCATGTCTGGCGAATCTTTTGCTGCTTGCCATGATTCGAGCGAGGGTGTAGCGCTGCCTAACACACATACTGCACCTTCAAGTCGTGCGCGCTCGCGAGCGACTTCGCGCGCTTGATAACGCGGCGTGGATTCTTGTTTATAAGTCGACTCGTGCTCTTCATCAACAATAATAATTCCGAGATTTGGAACTGGCGCAAACAACGCAGAACGCGCGCCAACAACCACGCGCAATTTACCAGAACGAATCGCCAGCCATTGATCATGTCGCTCGGCATCGGTTAAACCTGAATGCAGTATGGCAACATCACCACAGCGCGCACGAAAACGCGACACCGTCTGTGGCGTCAAAGAAATTTCTGGAACCAGCACAATCCCGCCCCTGCCCTGCGCCAAACATTTTTCTAGCGCGTGTAAATACACTTCTGTTTTACCAGAGCCGGTAATGCCATACATTAAAAAATCTTGGTGCTCTTTGACATCAATTGATTTAATAATGGCATCTACACAATCTTGCTGCGGCGTTGTTAACTGCGGTGGAGTATCACGTTCTACACTGTCGCCGGCAAAGGGGTCGAGCACCGCTGTTTTTTTACCGAACTTAATCCATTCCTTTTTCTCTAATGTAGTTAATGGCGACTTTGATAATCCGGTGCGGTTGCAAAAATCTCGCACCTCCATTGGGCCGCCCGCTTGCATTAAATAAGCTACCGCCTTAGCCTGCTTTGGCGACTTGGTCTCAAGCATTTTCATTTCGTCATCGCTGAGCGTATGAATGAGCTCTACCGTCGAAATAGTACGCCGCGTGCGATCGCGGCGTAAAGCGGCTGGCAACATTGCCGCCAACGCCTGCCCCCATGAACAGTAAGCATTGTCTGCAACCGTCCGCGATAATCTTAATAGCGCCGGTGTCACCAGCGGCGTTGCATCAAGACAGGCATCGATGTCTTTAATCCGCTCAGCTTCAACACCAGCGGGCGGCGCATCGTCTATTGCAATGACCACACCAATGACAGGACGCCGTCCGAATGTAACTTTTACGCGACACCCCGCCTCAACCGGTTCAGTGTGCTTGGGGATGTGATAAGAGAATTCACGGCGCACCGGTGTGTTCAACGCCACCCGCGCATAGCGGCCGGCGGGAGCAGCAAACAGGGAACCTTGAAATGCATCCATCGCAAGGAATTGTAGTGATGCGCGACCCTGTTACTCTATGCCGATGCCAACATCTTCTTCTCCGCTGCAAACTCCTGTAACATTAATTACGGGTTGGCTGGGCGCAGGCAAAACGACCTTGCTCAATCGCATCTTGACCGAAAACCACGGTCAAAAATATGCGGTGTTGATTAATGAATTTGGCGAGCTTGGCATCGACGACCGCCTCATCGTGCGCCGCGACCAAGATTTGATCGAGTTATCCAATGGCTGCATTTGCTGTACCGTGCGCGGTGACATGATTGAGAAACTTCTCAGCCTTCGCAAGCGACGCTGGCCCCTATTTAAGCGCCAGCGTTTCGACCGCATCTTAATCGAGACCACCGGTATAGCCGAGCCAGCACCACTGCTACGCACATTCTTAGTTGAAGAAAGCGTCGCCACCTACTATGCCATTGACAAGATCATCACCGTCGTTGATGCGCGCAACTTGCGCCTGGCACTCGAACACCAAGCGGCTAGCGAGCAACTTGCTCTTGCCGACACTTTAATACTCAACCACACTGCGCAACTTGACAGCACTCATGTCGAAGCAACGCGCAGCCAGGTGCAAAGTATTAACCCTGATGCGCGGCTGTTAGTCGCCGAAGTACCTAGCGTCAAGCTTGACGCTGTTTTATCAAGCACCTCTATAGACTTTTCGCAACTAGCCGCACCGCAGCAGCATCAACACCAGCATTCTATATCCACGATTAGCATTTCTTCCGAGCAACCCTTAGATGAATTAAAACTGCGCTTGTGGCTCGATGCTTGTGTGCAACAACTCGGCGAAGACTTAATCCGCTACAAAGGTTTTCTGCACATTTCCGGCATCGAATACCGTTGCTTATTACAAGGCGTCTACGATTTATATAAAGTCGATGCCGACGGCGACTGGGCCACTGCGCCTCGCAACGAAATCGTTTTTATCGGGCACAACCTTAAGCGCGAATTTTTCGAACGCGGATTTAACGCCGCCGTCGCAAATTAAGGGCGCGGCAAAACTTCGATAGCCTCTAATAACGAAACTTCGAATTGCTCACGCTGCCAATCGTTTAGTTGCACGACTTTATTCAACTCTTCGGAAGACTGCGGCAAAGCCCTGGCAATATCTTCTAGTTGGCGACGGTGTATCAAGCGCTCGCTGGGCAAATCTAATGCACTAGCCGCAGTCGTACGCCACGCCTTAAGGGCATCAGAGTTGTCGCGGCGTACTTGATTCGCCTGACGCTCTTCTTTAGTAATCTTCTTACCTTTTAAATCGATGATTTCGTCTTTAACGCTATCTAGCAAATCAAAAAGCATGTCGCCATTACGTTTAGCTACTTTCCAGCCGACGCCTTTGACCTCAGCAAGATCTTTTATCGACTGAGGATTAACTTCGGCAATACCTAGTAAGCCTGGGTTGCTCATTATTTTAAAGGGTGGCACGTCTTTTTTGGAAGCCGCTGACTCGCGCCACTCAAAGAGCACTTTCAATTTTGCTAACTGACTAGGGTTTAATTTTTTAGCACCCTTCAGTTTCAAGTAGCGATTTGGATTTTCTACACCAGGTGTCAAAATTTCGCGCATCTGTCGCTCGAATTCGCCGTAAGCTGCTCCCGTCATATTTTGCTCTTCGAGCTCGGGTACTAGCTTATTGTAAACATCGACTAAGAAGTGCGTGTCAATGCGCGCATAAGCAATCTGCTTATCGGACAAAGGTCGCTTGCCCCAATTAGAACGCTGTTCGTCTTTTGACAATTTGATGCCGTAATAACTTTCGATCAACGCTGCTAGGCCGGTCTTTTGATGGCGCAAGAAAGTCATGGCTACTTGCGTATCGAACATGCCTTGCACTTCGACGCCCATATCCTTTTTAATAATCATTAAATCGAACTCTGCCGCATGAAAGATTTTAATGATGTTAGGGTCGGCCAACAACGGAGCCATGATTTTCATATCGTCGCCCAAAGCAAAGGGGTCAACAATCCAATCTTGAATATCGGTGCTCACTTGTAGCAAACACAGGCGCTCGTGGTATGCAAAAAACGAATTCGCTTCGGTATCGACACCGATGATGCCGGCCGCCGTCCATGTTTCTACAGCCTGTGTTAGCGATTCAGCATCGGTAACCATTATCACATCTGACCAATCGCTAGGTATTCTACTTGGCATTGACTTAGCTTAACAAAAGGCGCTGTACTTATTTAGCGTGACCACACGTAAACTGGTGTCGTCATGGCATTTTTCGTCCATTGGGCGCTATGCACGTCGGCGCGATACCAAAAGGATGATGTGGGTACCGTATCGCTAATCTGCAGAGAGCCAGCTCCGAGGTAACCCGCTTGGCGATAAATTTCGACTTCGCCGCCGCCAACCGTGCCGCGGTATATGATAATTTCCGAATCAAGCGAGCAATTGTAATCGACATCGATGTTGATTTGTAAATTCGCCGGTATGTTATTCACGAATGCCTTGCCACCCATCGCCAAAGCATGTGAGCCGCTTTGCGTCGCAATGCTCAATTCGAGAAACGGGCCGTTTGAAATATACGAGCGCCCAGCAATCAAGGCGTCGGTCAGAGTTCGCGAAGTGAGCGGACCACCTATATAGGTGTGAACCACTCCGAAATCCATCGCTGTATCGTGCGTGTCCGAACCAGAGTAAGGATAGAGCAGCTTGCCCTCCGTCAAACGGTCAATCCACCAATCACGCTGGTTGCTTTGCCAAAGAAGATGACCCTCAGAAGCATTCCAAACCTCTACACCCCATGTTCTATTTCTCTCTTGGCCATATAAATCTTGCACGCTGTTAAACGCCCATGCGCCAGAATTAGGATGGTTCACGCTGGTAAAGCCACCTTCATTACGCACATTGATCGCATTACTCTTTTGGCCTGACATTGGATTGTCGCAAAAATCTAAAAACCCGTCTTTTCCGCCGGCTTTACGCGACGTAATGTTGTGTGCCCCCACGTGATGGACGTCGTGCGCCCCCCAACCCAAAGCACAAAGTGTATCGGCACTATCAGAGCCACTTTGCGGGCCCGTTTCTGCGCCCGAGACTTCTGTACTAGCCAGCATCACGAATGCGCTATCACTCAAGGCTTGTGACTCGGCCAATACTGCGTCAAACTCACTAAGGCTATTAATGCAGTAAGAATGCGTAGTCGAACTGAAGAAATCCATGCCTAGAGCCTGGAATTGTGGCTTGAGATCGGCGTTGCTAAAGGCGCCACTAATATTAAAGGACTCAGCGGCGCAGGAATCGCACCCACCAACGGCCTCATCACGGCAATTGTGCACATGCAAATCTCCGGCAGCCCATCCGCCTGCGCCACGATTGGCAAACGGTGGCGGCATATAAGGCGAAAGCTTGGTAATATTATGGGTGATCGTAGAGAAAATAGGCTGGCCCCCGCCGTTGTAGCGAGCAATTATTTGGATGGGAGCCACGTCACCGGCTTGAGAATTTGCGCCAAATAACACATTTAAGTCAAGCTCGAAACGAATATTTGACATCTGGGGCGAGCCCGAGGCCTGTAGCTCGCGAACATTTTCAATAATGTTACTGACCGTGCGCGCTTCAGCTTCTGGGCTAAGCGGCTGCCAATTCTCAAGCGGAATATATTGGCGCTTGGTGTGGCGGTGTGAGATATCTGGGTCAACCATCTCGAGCGCTAGGTACAAATCTTGAACAAATCCGCTATCGCCGGCCAACAGCTCGTCGATATTTACAACATCTAGAACTTGTCCTTCAGGGGTTTCTACGCTTAACGTCTCAAGACGCACAGTGAAGTCGCCAGGGTTATATAGCTGCACCTGCATAGGCACCACAACGTCGGTATTACGCACCGAGTCCATTAAGCCAAACGGATATATCGTCAAATCAGAGCCGCCCAAAGACTGCTCTAGACTGTCGCTAGCTGCCACCTGCTGCTGAAATATCACGCCGGCGCCGACCGCTGACACTAAAAAAAAGGGTAAAGCTAGATTACGCATACCTAGGAATATACCATCAAATACAGCTATTGTCGTACAAAGTACCAAATAATATGGTAGTTTATGGAACGCAAGCTTGCTTTATGCGTCCAAGATATGCTGGGCGTTTAATAGACGCATAAAATTGCAATTTCCTTTTCCTAAAATAAAATCATGAAACTACTCCCTTGGCTGACTGCCACTGCCGCCATCTTGCTACTTGTGCAAGGCGGTAATGCATGCATCGAAGAGTTAGATCTAAAAATGATGGTTTCCAAGACAGACGTTTCTGTCCACGGAACAATCACTAACGTGCGCACTGTAAAGTTCACGCCCGTAAATGACGATCGACTCATCTACACAATCTTAACCATTGAAGGTACTAACCTTTACGACAACAGCCCTCTAACTGTTGACGCTGCTTTCTTAGGCGGCACCTTCGAGGGCGAGTCCATGATGGTGACCTCAATGCCAGCTCCCTCAGACTACCGCCTAGGCAACGACGTCGTTGTATTCAGCGGCAAAGTCGAAGGCTGGGGTCCAGAAGTAGATCGCTGCGTTTACGCCTCAATGGGCGGTATTTTCCGCACTATTGATTCTCGCAACGGCAAAATTGTATTAGGCAAGGGCAAAGGATTTGCCGTAGAAAGCAATCAGCTCATTTCCGGGCTTGTAAGCGATGTCACCAAACTAAATAAGGAGGCCAAGTAATGAAAAACTTTCTTCGATTAACAACTGGCGGTCTGATTCTTGCTGGCGCTTCATTCTTTGCAATGAGCGATTCCGCAATCGGCTACTCAACTATCGGTGGCGACCTCAATTTGGGTCAGCGCGACTTTCGCGTATACGATAACTTTAATGGCAGCAGTGCTAACAACAACAGTACGGCCAACGGAAATTGGCCTGCGTTTACTGGCGCTGAACTAGCTATCTGGAAGGGTGGCGCTGAATGGAATTCACGTCCTCACGGTGACGGCTCTGGTGACAGCACTCAAGGCGATGTTGGCTCTGGTGGCGCAAACTTCACCTTCTTCTGGGAAGGCATGGCTAACGGTATTGGCGGCTCAAACGACAATATCTGCTCGTCACTCAGCGGGTCTAGCGGCGGCGTCCTTGCTTACTGCGAAACTCCAATCAACGATGGCTGGCGCATCCGCTTTTACGGCGACGCCTGGAATTGGCAAGATGGTCCTGGTAGCGTAAACTCTGGCATGGATATTCAAGGCGTGGCTTGTCACGAATTGGGTCATGCGCTTGGCCTTGGTCACTCCACTGCTGGTGGCAGTCCAACCATGAATGCATACATTTCTGGCACGGGTAATGTTCAGCGCTCACTTGCTGCCGACGACATCGCTGGCCTAAAGAGTATCTACGCTACGAAGTCAGCTTCTATGCCATGGATTGACAACGTTGCTATCTCTGGTAACGCTGTAACAATCACTGGTGGTGGATTCTCTGCATCAACAAACCGCGTTTGGTTAATGAACGATTTGGTTGATGGTTCCAACAACGGTGGAGCACATGCGACTGTTTCAGATGTTCCTTCTGCAAGTGGTACTAGCATGACATTCCAACTTCCAGCTACTGGCTGGGAAGACGGATCGATTGCCGTGAAACGCACAACAGGTGGCACATACGGCGACTTGTCCGAGACACACCCATTTGACACCGGTGGTGGTGGTGGTGGTACCGGTAACGACACTGCACTCCTCACGGCAAGCAGCTTCACTCCGGCAGCCGGCAGTGGCATGACTTTTAGTTGGTCTGCCGCGCCAAGCAGTGCTCCTTACATCTTTGTCTACTCTTTTGTAGATAACAGCCCTTTCTTTAGCGCTTATAACGGCTTCGTTGGCACTGGCACAACAACTGCTTGGGGTACTGGCTCGCTTTACCGTGTGGTTCCAATGGGTGCTACAGGTCGCACCGTATTCATGGAAGTGCAATTTACAAGTAGCGGCAACGTTTACGATTCGAACACCATCCGTCTCGACGTTCCATAAAACCTAAATCGTTTTGCCAACAGGTCGCAGCTTCGGTTGCGACCTGTTTTTAATTTTAGGCTTCAGCTAGCGCGTTAATTGTGACGATAAGTACTTGAAAAGATAATTCTCAATGACTTCAATCAACACTTTACTTTCCTACGCTAACGAAGGGCGCTTCCTAGCCGCTGCGGACCTCCTGCTTGAGGCTTTCCGCAATCATCCAGAGGATCCACATATTTCGCGAGAGCTTGGCAAGGTGCTACGCTCTGTTGGCGATCTCGAAGGCGCTATAACTTATTTAAAGCGCTCTTGGCAACACGACTCTGCGAGTCCCGCTACGGTTGCTGAATTAATCTTGGCCCTGCATGAGATGCATCGCGAAGGCGAAGCCACCCAGGTGATGCTGCGTTCGCTAGAAGCTGGCCTTGACGAAACAGAATTCGCAAACAGTATTATTGCTGGAGCATAGTTGGCGCTAAACTGACTTTATGTCAGACCGCTGGAAGCTGGAGTCATCTAAACACCGTGATGCGTATCGCATTTTTTCGGTACGTGAAGATTTTTATGGCCACCCCACTTTAGAAAGCCCTGCCTCGTTTTTCGTTATCGAAAGTAATGATTGGGTTAATATTATTGCGACTACTTCAGAAGATGAAATCATCTTAATCAAGCAATTTCGGCCCGGGGTCGGCGGTGTGCGGCTAGAAATACCTGGTGGCATCATTAATAGTGGTGAAGAGCCAGCCCACGCAGCAATACGCGAATTACGCGAGGAAACGGGCTATATAGGCAATACGCCTAAATTAATTTGCGAAGTAGAGGCGAATCCGGCCATCCAAAACAACCGCTGCTTTTCTTTCTTGATTGAAAACGCCAAACCCATTGCAGCGCGCGAACTAGATGACGATGAGGTGATTGATGTGCAACTGCGTGCATGCAGCGAACTAGACTCCATAATCGCTAATGGCGAACTGCAGCACGCATTATTGCAGCTGCCACTGGTTCACTTTCTACGCCAACGCGACTCTCGTTAATGCCTAATAAAGACTGCCCCTCGTGCACAAAATGTGGATGCGCCCCGCGTGGCTATCTCGAGCTCTTCGAGACGGTAAGCGAAGCGCGTTGTCAGCATTGCCAGCAGCACATCAGTGTCCGCGAGATGTCCAAGGTGCTCGACACCTACAGTGATGACGAAATAATGGCTGAAGGCTTTGAAACAGGGCGCATGCTTTGCGAGGACGACCTCGATCTCGACGACGATTACCGCGACTGATTAGCTTCTGTAGATTGAGCGTTTGCCTGCCTATTAGGCAGTCTATTTGTGGCACATATATTGCTATTTATAGCTGAGAACATGTCTTTTCGCATCCTAATCGCCGACGATCAAGTTGACCAGCTAAACGCTGTTGTCGCCTTGCTAGGCAATGCCGAGTACACCATTGAGGTGGCGTACAGTGGCTCCGATGCGCTAAATATGCTGCTTAACAACCCCTTTGACTTGTCTTTGCTCGACATGCACATGCCCGGCCTCACCGGCCTACAGGTGCTAGACCATCTCCACCAGATAGGCAGTACTGTGCCAAGCATCCTAATGACGGGCAAACCTTCGCGTGATATTGAATTGGCCGCCATTGAATTGGGCGTCATCACTATGTTGCGCAAACCAATCCCCGCAGCACTCCTGCGCTCAACAGTAAACCAAATTTTTTCCAGAAATCATGGCTAAAACCGCCAATAAAGTTGCAATCCGCCCTCTCGGCGACAAAGTTCTAGTTCAGCGCCTCGCAGCAGCTGAAATCTCTGCTGGTGGCATCGTGCTACCTGAATCCGCTAAAGAAAAGCCAGCCGAAGGCAAAGTTATCGCCTTGGGCGAAGGGCGCCTACTCGAAGACGGCACACGTGCTAAATTTGCCGTGTCTATTGGCGAGCAAGTGTTGTTTACCTCTTACGCCGGCACCGAAGTCGAGTGGAAGGGCAGCAAATACTTAATCATGTCAGAAAACGACATCCTCGGTATCATCGGTTAGGTTAAATATTATGGCTAAAAAAATTGCATTTGATCAAGAGGCCCGCGAAGGCATTCGCGCTGGCGTCAAGAAATTAGCGGCGGCGGTTAAGGTTACCCTTGGGCCGCGCGGCAGAAATGTCATCCTCGAGAAAAGCTTTGGCACGCCTGTCGTAACAAAAGACGGGGTTTCTGTGGCTCGCGAAATCGAACTCGAAGACAGCTACGAAAACATCGGCGCGCAATTGGTGCGTCAGGTTGCAGCAAAAACTGCCGACCTAGCTGGCGACGGCACTACTTCGGCTACTGTTTTAGCCGAAGCGATTTTCGAAGAAGGGCTGCGCAATGTTGCAGCTGGCGCAAACCCAATTGATCTCAAGAGAGGCATGGACGCTGCAGTAGCAGCCGTTCTTGAATTCCTTGACAAGAAGTCATCAAAGGTGCGTACCAACCAAGAAATCGAACAGGTTGCTACTATTGCAGCAAACAACGATAAAGAAATTGGTTCTAAGTTAGCCGAGGCATTCAAAAAAGTGGGGCGCGATGGCGTGATCACTATCGAAGAAGGACGCTCGCTAGACACCGAAATTACTTGGGTAGAAGGCATGCAATTTGACAAAGGTTATTTGTCACCGCACTTCTCTACTAATTTAGAAAAAATGGAAGCCGTCCTCGAAGACGCTTACGTTCTTGTTTTTGAAAAGAAGATTTCAAACGTACGCGACATGCTGCAAGTTCTCGAAGCTGTAGCTAAGTCGGGTAAGCCGTTGTTGATTATCGCCGAAGATGTCGACGGCGAAGCACTGGCCACATTGGTCGTCAATAAAATGCGTGGCGTATTTAAATGTGCCGCTGTTAAGGCTCCTGGTTTTGGCGATCGTCGTAAAGAAATGATGGAAGACATTGCGACCATCACTGGTGCAACCGCCTTGATGGAAGACCTGGGCCTAAATCTAGAAGGGGCTACTATCGAGCAACTCGGCACTGCCAAGCGCATACTCATCACTAAAGACGATACGACTATCGTTGAAGGTGGTGGCAACAAAGCGGCTATCAAAGCTCGCATGGCGCAGATTCGTGCGCAAATCGATAGCACAACTAGCGACTACGACAAAGAGAAGTTACAAGAGCGCTTAGCTAAATTGGCTGGCGGTGTAGCTGTACTTAATGTCGGCGCTGCAACCGAAGCTGAAATGAAAGAGAAGAAAGACCGCGTCGACGATGCGCTTTCTTCAGTACGCGCTGCCGCCGAAAATGGTATTTTGCCAGGTGGCGGAACCTCCCTACTCCGCGCGCAAAGCGCAATCGCTAAGCTTGAATTAAGCGGCGACGAAAAGGCTGGTGCGCAAATCATTTTCCGAGCACTAGAAGCGCCTGTTCGTCAGATAGCTACTAATGCCGGAGTAGACGGTTCTATTGTTGTTGAAAACATTCGCCGCGAGAAATCTTTTGCGAAAGGTTACAACGCTGCAACAGGCGAGTATGTAAACATGCTCGAAGCTGGCATCATCGACCCAACTAAGGTTGTGCGTGCGACTCTGCAAAACGCAGCTTCAGTCTCTACGTTGCTGCTAACGACAGAGGCTATTGTTGCCGACATCCCTGAACCAGCTCCGGCAGTAATGCCTGGCGGTGGTGGCGACCCAATGGGTGGCATGGGTGGTATGGGCGGCGGCTTCTAAGGCCAAGCCCTTAGTAACATCAAAGAGGAAGCCGTTTTCGACGGCTTCCTCTTTTGCGTCATGTTTACTAGCCGTTAAAAATCAAATCTACTTGATCGGCGATACTCACTTCTCCGTCTTTATGCTTAAACTCATATGTTTTAGGATGACACTTATAATCCTTAGCCCACTCTATATGATTTTCAGCCAATTCTTTTACTGCGGCTGTAATGAAATCTACCTCGACATTTGTCATGGTAGGATGGACGCTTAATCTAATCCATCCCGGTTTTTTTGTTAAATCTCCGTGACTAATTTCATTGGTAATCTCATTAGATAATCCTTCAGGGATTCCTAATAATATATGGCCATACGTGCCCGCGCAAGAACAGCCTCCGCGCATTTGAATGCCATATCGATCATTCAAAATTTTCACGCCCAAGTTGTAATGTAGACCATCGATATAAAAAGATACTACACCCATCCTTTGCTTGGTCTCGGGCGCCAGGATGTGTAAATTATCGATGTCGCCAATCCCCTTGAAAATGATCTCTAAAAGTTCATCCTCACGCTCAATAATATTAGCCACCCCCATTTCGTCCTTAAGCTTAACCGACATTGCCGCACGAATGGTTTGCATAAAAGGTGGAGTACCTCCAGCCTCGCGAACTTCAATTTCTTCAAAATATTTTCTGCCACCCCATGGGTTGGTCCAAGCAACAGTTCCTCCTCCGAGAACATCCGGGATTTCATTCGTATAAAACTTCTTATTGAAAACCATTATTCCTGGAGTGCCGGGGCCCCCTAAAAATTTATGCGGAGAAAAGAAAACCGCATCTAATACTGCTTCTGGGTCTTCTGGGTGCATGTCAATGTCCACGTACGGTGCAGAGCACGCAAAGTCAACAAAACAGCTTCCACCGTTCTGGTGCATCATTTTTGAAATTTCAAAAAACGGAATGACAATACCGGTCACATTAGAGCAAGAGGTGATGCTTGCAATTTTCACCTTGCGATCTTTATATATATCTAGCAACCTTTTCAAATCTGCTAAATCAGGAAGCCCAGCGGAGTTCTCTTTTATTATTTCTAGCGTAACAATAGTTTCTTGCCAAGACGTTTGGTTCGAATGATGCTCCATATGCGTGATAAAAACCACTGGCTTATCCGCTTCAGCAATATGGATGTGATCCTGGAATTTTTCATGAATCTTATACCCGAGGATACGTTGAAATTTATTTATAACCCCGGTCATGCCCGATTCACACGCAATGATAAAGTCGTCTTCGGACGCGTTCACATGCTTCTTTATAATTTCTAAAGATTTATGAAACGCTATGGTCATGGTGCTGCCTGTGACAGAAGTCTCTGTGTGAGTGTTTCCGACAAACGGTCCGAAGCCTTTACTCAGCTTCTCTTCTATCGGGCCATACAAACGACCACTAGCTGTCCAGTCTGCATACAGTATTCTTTTTTCACCAAAGGGAGTGCTAAACAACTGGTCATTGCCCACGATGTTTTTGCGAAACGGCTCAAAATACTTCTCTAAATCCATTGGTCAAATTTTACCATATTGCATATATCTTCCTCGTATTATTCGAGGAAAAGTAAGCACTGCGCAAGCCTCTCAAATATATAAAAAGTTGGTGCCGGGAACAGGAGTCGAACCTGCACGGGATTTTACTCCCACATGGCCCTCAACCATGCGCGTCTGCCAATTCCGCCACCCCGGCTATGAGGGACGCAAATTTTAACGCGTTCTGCTCTTTAGTCTAGCTTATTTCGCTAAATCAATCACTAATTTCAGCCGATAGCAGCATTTCGACATGCCGCCGCGAAGAGTGCAGTGTCGCTGAAATCGGTTCGAGCAACAATAGTGGCTGCCATCCGCGATTTTCTTTATTGATAAGTTCTCGCAAGCGATCTTTGGAACGCACATCGCGTGACAGCAGTTCTGCGTCAATATATGATTGCAGTTGCCCACTCTCTATAGAGCTCAGGGTTGAGCGACCGCCAAAGTGCATTGCGCGCATTTCCTTCTCAACCTGTGGGCGTTGTGTCCGCCACGTGCTTTCGCGTTCTTGGCGCAGGGTAACTTCTGCGACTGCCGCAGCGAATTCGCCAAGCCATTTCTTCGCGCGTGATGGAGAGAACCATGCAAAAAAGTGCGCGCCGTTAGGGCTTTTATCAAGATCCGCTTTAAACGATGGTAGGTAGAGCAACTGACGACGCTTAACCGATGGATCATTAGCCGACAAAAAGGCTGTGGAGATTATTTCGCCGGAGTACTTTGCCGAGTTAGTAATAACCAAAGTCTTTAACGTTGGCACGTAAAGTAACATGATCTCTCCGGTCCCTGGAATAATTTGCGACACAAAGCTGGTACCTACCGCACCACCGCCAAAAGTAACATTCTGTACGGATTGGTTTACATCACCCGTAAAATTTGCCCAGTTCGTTTTCAAAAATTGGAACAACTGATCATAGGCGCCTATATCTCGAACCTCACCGTAAATTGCAAACAGGGGTATTGGAGCATTATCATGCTGCGGATCAGACTCCATTTCTTCGAAAGTGTTTTCGCGTAAACTAAATGCGATACCGCTGCGATATACACTGCCAATCCTCTCAAGCAAATGGCGCATGCTTTGGTAATCTCCGCCACGTGCAATTTCGGATTCCATCATTGAGCGCAAGTCATTTGGAACCAACGCATAGCCTTCAACTAGCAGTTTTGACACTTCGCCGGCAATCGTGCCAAAGGCAAACGAGGCCGCCGGCACCATACTCGCATAATCTTCGATTTGCTTGTGCTTTACAGAGTTGCCCTGCAACCAGTTCTGCTGATACCCTGAAGCATTGCTTAAATCGGTATCACCTCCGACCCGCATTTCGATGCCATCTTCTAAATTTAGATATCCGGCGCTGAAGCGCAGTAAATCCATGTTAAAGAGTCGTCCTAGAAATTGCTCGGCAAAGTTTTGACTATTGCGCGCTGGCCACACTGGCGCTGGTGCAGATTCGCGTCCAAATCTAAAAAATATCTCTAACGGTGTTTCGTTAGGACCTAGATACGCGCTTACGTTGTCGTGAAAAACCGATGCCTGCGCGAGTGAGTCTTGTCCGCCGCGCTTATCGAGCTCGCTAGCAATGGTTAAAAACTCTTTTTCTGAAGCCAGCAATAGCACGTCTTTCACTCTGCCCAAATAGGCATCTTGATATCCGAACAATGCAAACTGAGGAATGCGATAAATACCGCCACCGATGTCTTCGAACTTTAAAGTGTCTGGTAGCTTTTCGCGGACAAATGCGAAGTCTAGCATCGACATCCCCGCTTTAACCTTGAAGGATGCGCGCATCATAATCACCCCTTTAAATTTACTATCAAAAGTTGGCTCGCCGCGCCCTGCGATAACAAACTCGCGCATAAAATCTTGCTTGAGATCGAGCCCTATTGGCAAGTAGTCGCTTATTTTCGATAAGTCGCTAAGTAGCTGTGTTATTTCAAAATCATGTGACAGCTGTTGCAAAGCGCCGCTTTCTGAAGCTAAAGAATAATTAGAGCTAGCTTCAATATCGGACCAAATGGCTGGTTCTGGGAATGCATTAAAATGGCTTCCGACGTCTTGCCAGCGCACGAAATAGTCTACTTCAGACGGCAGAATTGCCGCCGTGTCATCAAGACTATCTTCAAATGGATCGAAAAAGAAGCTAACGAACAGTAAATACAGTAACAAGAACACCACTATTGTGCTAGCAGCGATAATTGAGAAACGGCGGGAACGAATGGTGGCGCTAATACGCTCTGCTACAGTGAAATCAGACATTGTCAGGGTTTTTAGACGAGGTTAGGGTAAACTTTCATCCATCTAATGGGTACAAAGCATGTCATCAGCGAATAATTCAAAATTGGGGGTCTTTTCTACGAAGATGAGCCAGATCGAAGACTCAGCCACTTTATCGGTGATGGGCAAGGTTAAGGGCTTAATCGCCCAAGGGGTAGATATTATAAATCTTACCGCCGGCGAGCCCGACTTTAGCCCCCCACAATGTGTAAATGATGCTGCCATCGAAGCCATCAAGGCTGGCAAGGGTCGCTACACCTCATCCGTTGGCTTGCTCGAATTGCGCCAGGAAGTAGCGGCCTTGGTCAATAACGAAATAGGGCTTAATTACACCGCCGAAAATATTGTGGTTAGCAATGGCGGCAAAATTGCTATCGTGCAAGCGCTAATGGCCATCTTAAACGAAGGCGATGAGGTGCTCGTACCTTTCCCATGCTGGACTTCATACCCAGAAATGGTCAAGCTCGCTGGCGGCATTCCGGTAATGGTTGCCTGCGACGCATCAATGCTTCCTGATTTGAAAGCGCTCGAAGGTGCCTGCAATGAACGTACTGTTGCAATATTAATCAACACCCCGTCAAATCCGACTGGTGTTGTATTCCCCGAAGAGTTTTCGCGGCAGCTAGGCGAGTGGTGCCTGGCTAAACAGCTGCGCGTTATTAGCGATGAGATGTACTATTCCTTAACTTATGACGGCGTCAAACATCACTCGCCACTTAAGTTGGTGCCCGAACTACAAAAGACTGGTGTCTGGATAGGCGGCATGAGCAAATCATACGCAATGACTGGCTGGCGAATGGGATACTTGGCTGGCCCAGCTGATTTAGTAGAACTCGTAGGTCGTATTCAATCGCAACTCACAGGCTCGCCAAATGCTATTTCGCAACACGCCTCGATTGCTGGACTGAAACACGGCGCTACAGATTGTGAAGCCATGCGTCTCGAATTCGAGAAGCGCAGCAAACTCATTTCCGATGGCATTCGCGCTATCGAAGGCGTTAGTTGCCCTGAACCGCAAGGTGCCTTTTATTGCTTCGTTGACATCAGCAACTTAATCGGCTGCAAAGATGAAGACGGCAAGGTCATTCAGAACGCTGACGACTTCTGTGCGCTATTACTTGATGCCGATAAAATTGCAACGATTAGCGGCAGCGCTTTCGGCTCAGCGACTCACTTTAGGATGTCGTTTGCCGCTTCTAAGCCCGAGCTAGGACTAGCGCTTGAAAAGTTATCGTCGCGCGTAAGCACATTGCTTGCCTCGGGGAAAAACTGAGCGCAAATCTGCTGCGCTAACTTCATTTCATGCTCGTCGGCCCCGAGCACGTGTACGTAGAATTTCCACATGCGTCCGTAGGATTGTTCTAAATCAAGCAAGCGCGGCACCTTGTCGCCATGATCAGACAACTGCGATAGCCCTTCATCGCCCGGCCAGTGCACCATCATTTTTGCTTGCTTAAGTTGCATTTTAGAGGATGGACAATAAAGCATAAACGGAATTAACCGACCACTTAACCGCTGCAGCTCGGAAGTCATTTTTGCTTCGACCTTGCGCCGGTAATCGGCAGAGCCTGCACCAAAATATTTATCCACCAACTGCTGCTGCAATTCTACGTTGGCATACACCGGATAAACGGCTGCACGCTTAGGTAGCTGACGGCGTTTAAGTGCGTGCAAATACAAATCCAATAACTTGCGGTTTTCAGGATCTTGCACGGTGGCGTTAGCTAATAAATCAAACAGCCCGGCATCAGTTGACGCTTGCAACTGCTCGAATGTTATCGCTTGTTCTAGCAAAGCTATTTCAACAGCCTTCGCAACTAAAGAACCCGCTGCGATTTTGGCATGATGATAGTAAACGCGTTCGGAAAAATAGAAGCGCGCTTCAAGGCAACGAATGATCTCGCTGAGTACCGCTTCTTTTAAATAACCGCTACGCCCAAGATCGACGAACAATTGTTGAGTAGGACGGTCTACTCTGAAGACACTAAACACACGCTCGTCATATCCTAGTTTTAAACCAGTGAACATGGCATCGCGCGCTAAGTAATCTAAGTTGTCTGCGTCGATGGTGCCGCTAACTAAATCTTTCCAGTAACGTGGTACACGTTTGTTCTCAGGTACTAAGGATGGCGCCAAAATGGACAGCACTTCTTCTTTGACACCGGTGCGCTCTAACGCACGTCCCAAAGATGTTTTGTCCGACAACATATTCGCAAACCTTTCAGGAATGTCGTGACGTGGCAACAACCCGGTTTGGTCTTCGATGTTGTGACCAAAAGGCAGGTGTGTTGCATCGTGCACCAATGCTGCTAAACGCACCACTCGCTCGCCATGTTGGTCGAAGCCATCAAGGCGGCAATCACTACGACGGTCACGCTCAAAATTAATCGCCCCAATCATGCGGCTCGCTAAGTGCGCCGTGCCGATCGAATGCTCAAAGCGTGAGTGCTGCGCGCCAGGGTAAATTAAATAACTAGCACCCAGTTGACGCACATTGCGCAAGCGCTGCATCTCTTCGGTATCAATAATCGACATCTCTTCTTTGGTCAAAGGGATGTCGCCATGAACAGGATCACGGATAATCGTTTCGTATCTAAGCATCTATTGAAACATTACGCGCCATCGCAACCAATTCGTCGCGCTCTTTCTTAGTCAAAGGGCGGATCGCGCCACGCTTTAGCTTTGCAATGCCTAGCTTGCCGATACGCACACGCTTTAAGCGTTTTACGCGCATATCAAAACGCGCCAATACGCGGCGTACTTCGCGGTTACGTCCTTCGCTAATTGTAACTTCTATGGTGGCCGCTTTTTTACTTGAACGCATCAAGCGTAATGATTCTGGGACAACTTTAACGCCGTCAATATATGCTCCCTCGCGCGCCCTTTCAATATCAGCAAAAGTAACGGCGTGATTAATATAACAAACATATGTTTTGCGAATGCCATATGAAGGATGGGTAATGATTTGCGAAAAGTCACCATCGTTCGTTAATAGCAACAAGCCTTCGGATTCTTTATCAAGTCGACCTACCGTGTGCACACGACTCGGAACCATTGAGTCTACTAAATCACAAACTCGGGTAGCCGTTTCGCGTGGATCGTTGGTACACAACACACCTTTAGGTTTGTAAAACAAGTAATACAAACGGCGCTCGGTGGCGATCTTTACACCGTCGACTCTGATATCGTCTCCGTCTTGCACGCGATATCCTGGTTCATCGACAATGCTGCCATTGACAGAGACCTCACCGCCAAATATTTTTTCATCACATTTGCGTCGTGAGTCAACGCCCTGCTCGGCCAACCATTTATTCAGGCGCGTACCGACAGCGCTATTCGTTTCGGACTTCACGCCTTGACGGGCACTTGACGTCGAATCAATAATTGCCGAAGCCACGCGCTTTTGGCGTTTAGTGCGCACCGTTTTACCGCGCCCTGCACCGGCAGCTGGCTTACGTGATGATTTCTTGCGTTGTATTCCCATAACTTAACTTGCTGTAGCGCGAATGAAGTCGAAATTTTCTTCGCTAGTAGAATTTACTTGTACGCCTTTAATATAAGCCGGGATGAGTAACGTATCGCCATACTTAACATTGATGGTTTCGAATTGGCCATCAATAGATACGACCTCGCCGGCACCTGCAACAACCACCAAAATGATTGCCTTGTTTTTCTTTGCAACAACCCCGCCATACTCGCCGTGGCGATGTAAATGCATCGTAAAGTATTCGCCGCCGCACAATGGTGCGCATTCATTATCGTAAACCGGCGACGACAATTCGCGACGCTCTGGATGCGATGGCGATAAATCGTAATCGATAGAATCTAGTGACTCGTGCAAATGCGTTTCGCGTGGCTTGCCGTCTAAGCCAAGACGCTCCCAATCGTAAAGTCGATAAGTGACATCTGACGTTTGCTGTATTTCGCACAGCACGGTGCCGGCACAAATAGCATGCGTCTGCCCAGCTGGTATATAAACACAATCGCCCGCAGAGACTTGCTGCTCAACCAAGTAATCGCGCACCTTAGAAGTAGGCGCATCGATAGCGAATTGGCCAGGATCGGTGCCAGGCTGTATTCCGCAAACTAAACTTGCGCCATCAGCGCTGTCTAAGACATACCAAGCCTCGGTTTTACCAATACCCGTCGGAGATTTTTCTCCATTTGGCGGGTGCACTTGCACGGATAAATTATCTCCGGCATCAAGAAACTTAACCAACAGCGGAAAGCGTCCGTCATCTGATGGGCGTGACTGCCCCAGTACCTCGGCGCCGTGATCGTTCATCAAATCGCGCATCGTCTTACCGGCATAATCGCCCGTTACAATTTGCGTTTCTTTGCCAGGGTAGTCGCTTAACTCCCAGGTTTCGCCCAGTGGACCGTCAAACGGCAATTCTATGCCCAATGACTTAACCAAGCTCTGGCCTCCCCATACCTTTTCGACAAGGATGCGTTTAAATAAGAGGGGTTGTTGCGGTGCGGAAGATTGACTCACGCACCTATTTTATCAGCCTTTCTAAAAAACGCCTTAAAAATCTATTTCCACTTAAAGCTGAGCGCTTACGGCGGTGATAAAACGCGCTAGCATCCATGCTATGGCAAACCTTGGGGTCAGCGCCAGCCTCAATCATTAGCTGCTGCCACTCGCGTCCATGCGCTTTAACCTGGCCGTAGCGCGCCACCGCCAACAGATGCGCCAATTCATGCACCAATACAGCGCGAATATCTTGCTCATTTTTAGACAGCAGCCGTGGATTTAGTTCGACCACCTGTTCACGCAATAGCGCCCGTCCGGCACTAGTGCGAAGCCGGGTATTCCAGACTATCTTCAGCTGCGGCAACTCGCCATCCGCCTGCCAAAAAGTAATGCACTCGGCGGCCATCGCCAACAGCACCTCGCAGCTATATTTTAGCTTTAGCTGCTCGACGCTTATATCTTGCGTCCCTTCACCCATACCTGTCCAATTTTATTTTCAGACTCAATGTATTCAACGAAATCAGCGCGCCGTCCTTCTTTTAAGCGACCGCAATCGCCCAACATGTCGCCCGCCACCTCGCAGCCCATGCTTACCACTTGCTTGAAACTAAGGACGCCATCACGATGCGCGCGCAACAGTAATTCGGGTAAGGAATCGAGAGTGCCACCGAGGTTGCCGCGGCGATCGATTGCCACCGATCCACTACGTGACAGTGATTTACCGCCAGACTTAAAGTTTTTCGCGCGGGTGCCGGCATGTGATAAGTTATCAGAACAAGCCATTAGCCTAGAGCGCAACTTAGTGGTGCCCGCCCATAGAGATAATGTCTCGGCGGCTACGTGCACCATATCAGGGATAACCGCGACATAGTCAATGCCGCCGTCCATCGCAAAGCCGATCGGGCCCATTTCGCGAGCCGTCAATGAAGTCATGCGATTGCCTAAATGCGTAGCCGCTAACTTGCCATTTGCTTTTACAGCTGCGCAATCAAGGGCAGTCGCTGAGCTGTGCCCGATTGACGGCATCACCTGGTTGGCGCGCAAGATTTCGCACGCTTCAAGAACCCCATCTATTTCGGGGGCCAAAGTGGTCATTTGCAGCCATCCGCCACAAGCATCGATAAACTCTTGAGCAGATTTAGGGCTAGCTTTACGAATTGCGGATTTCGGCAATGCGCCGGACATCTCGCGCGCGATAAATGGCCCTTCAACGTGCCATCCCGCGATGTGAGTGCGCTTGCCATGCAACTTGGACCACTTATCCCAATTACCGGCCGCGCGCTGCAGATCGTCATTAGGCATGGGATAGAACCCAGCTAAAGCTGTGGTCACGCCCGTTTGCGCCAAGACCTGTGTCATTTTGTGCAAGCGTGCCGCAGTGCCTTCGCCGCAATCAACGCCGGCATAACCGTGTAGTAATGTGTCGACAAAGCCAGGTATAAAGCACCGATCTTGCAAGTCGTGCAAAGTCGCCGCGCGTTTAGCGCTAGGCTTGCGAAAGGAGACTTTCTCGATGACGCCTTTATCGTAGGTTAACCAACCAGCGCAAAACTGTTTGCCGTCATAAAGCTTAGCTTGAATGCCTTTTTTCATTTTATTCGGTAGCCGCAGCCGGCTTATGCCACCAATATAAAGATGCGGTGCCGTAATCGCGGCGCTCAATGCCAGGTAGTTGCCCTAACTCGTTATCAAGTAGTAGCCCACGCGGAGTATGCACAATCGCACAGCCGCCCGGCGCCATCACTTCGATTAAATCGATGAATAGTTTCCAGACTTTCATACGCTTGAGTCCGCCAACGCGAAAATCGGCATACGGTGGGTCAAAGAACACAATATCAGGGGCGGCTTCGGACGCCGCCAAACCCGGCAGCAGGTAGGCATCTATTTTTAGCACACGCATGCGTGCCGCGTAATCAATCAGTGCCGCATTTTCATTTATTTGCTGCACCGCCCTGCGGTTATATTCAACAGCGACGACTTGTGCAGCGCCACGCGATAGGGATTCGAGACCGAGAATGCCAGAACCAGCATAAACATCCCAGACGATTGCGCCTTCAATGATTTTGCTGATGTGATTAAATACCCCCTCGCGCGCACGCTCAACAAGTGGACGCGTGGCAGCGACATTAGGTACTTTTAATTTTCGTCCTCGGTGTTCTCCGGCGGTTATTCGTAGCATGGCTAGTATAGAATAAGGGCGCCATGCCTAGACTACACGTTAACATTGATCATGTCGCAACTGTTCGACAAGCGCGCCGTGATTCACAGCCCGATCCGGTATTTGCCGCCGGGCTATGCGAACTTGCCGGAGCCAACGGCATTACTGCTCATTTGCGTGAAGATCGCCGCCACATCCAAGATCGCGATGTGCGTTTGCTACGCGAAATGGTAAAGTCACTGTTCAATCTTGAAATAGCTTACACGCCCGAGATGCTCGCCATTGCACGAGAAATCCTCCCTGATCAGGTTTGCTTGGTGCCAGAAAGTCGCCAAGAACTAACAACCGAGGGTGGCCTAGATTTGTCGAATATGCCCGACAGTTTTGCGCAAGATATTGACGCCTTGCAAAAGCTTGGTATTGATGTCTGCCTGTTTGTCAACCCTGAACCGAATTCGATCGAGGCGGCGGCGCAAGCTGGGGCAACCTTTATCGAACTGCACACCGGACAATATGCAAATGCTGCCGGAGCCAATCGCGCAAACGAACTCAAGCGCCTAGAGACTTCCGCGGTTTACGCACACGAACTGGGGCTACGCGTTAACGCTGGACACGGCTTGGATTACGATAATGTAATGGCCGTCGCTCAGATCCCTCATCTCGAAGAGCTCAATATTGGTTATGCGATTATTGCACGCGCGATTTATGTCGGCCTCGACCAAGCCGTCCGCGAAATGCAAGACCGCATCTTGGCTGCAGCTCCACCAGAAGAATTTTAGCCTTACATGTCTAAAGTTATTCCGATCTTCATTAATGCGCGGTTTTTGACCGAGCAAATTACAGGCATTCAACGTTGGGGGCGCGAAGTGCTTTCCGCGATAGATCAATTGATTGAAGACGGAGTGATCGATGGTGAACGCTATAGCTTTACATTGCTAAGCCCTACCCTGCCTGCAGATTTACCTAACTATCGCCATCTCAAGCTAAAGATTAAAGGCTTTACGCGTTCGCACTTATGGGAGCAACTTGAATTGCCTTTTCTAGCAAAAGGTTTTTTGCTTAACTTTAAGAATACGGCGCCGATATTTAAGAGCAACATGAGTATGCACATTCATGATTTGCAAACCTTCGCGCGCAAAGATACGCACTCGTCTATCTTCAACTTTTTATACAAAGTGATTGTTCCGCGAGCGGCGCGCAAAGCAAAAATAGTGCAGTGCCTCTCAAACTACACCGCGCTCGAAGCTGAAAAATATCTACACATTCCTAGTGAAAAATGGGTTATTACCCAAGCCGGACATGAGCACGTGTTGCGTTTTAACAGCGATAAATCCATCGCCCAGCAACACTCTTTAGACAAGGGGAGTTACCTTTTGGCCGTTAGTAGTTTAAATCCAAACAAAAACTTTGCTGCTATTTTACGGGCTATGAAAATTGCTGGGGTCGAAACCAAACTAGTGATTGCGGGTGGCACCAACCCACTCATTTTTCGCGACCAAGGCTTCGATGCATTATCCGATAAAGCTATCTACGTTGGTCGAGTAAGTGACGACCAGTTGCGAAACTTATATGAGAATGCATTAGGCTTTGTTTACCCGTCTTTCTACGAAGGGTGGGGGCTACCTCCCGGAGAGGCCATGCTACTGGGCTGCCCTGTCATCTCTAGCAATACCTCTTCGCTGCCACAGGTTTGTGGCGATGCCGTTTTGTATTGCGACCCTGCTGATGACAACTCTATTGCTGAGCAAATCACCAAGTTATGTGGTGATGAATTATTGCGAGAGAAACTAGTCGCTGATGGCCTAGTGCAAGCTAAGAAATTTACCTGGCGACAAGTTGCTCTAAATGTTTGGCAGCCCATTGAAAAAGCCTGTCGCGAATAAACGCGACAGGCCGGTGATGGGTTAAGTTAACGATTTAGAATTCTAAATCGTCGTCAGCCGGAGCTGGAGGACCACCCATTTGCATTTGGATCATTGCTGTCATATCAGTAACGACTACGCCGTCTGCTGGTACAAAAGTAAATGCGCCTTCAGCGAATTCTTCAACTAGTGATGAATCGGATGCTGTAACAGTCATTATTTGGCCATCGCTAGCCATTTCCATTGATGCTGGCAAGAAAGTGTCGCCGTAAAAGCAAGCGACTATTGAGCCTTCTTCTTCATGAGAAACGCTGTAGCGGCGTAAAGCTTCAGTGGAGCCATTCTCTGTTAGGGGTATTTCGCTCAATAGGCCATCAACCATTGAGGCGAAGAAATCGGATGTTGGCAGCTCGTCTAGTCCAGCAATTGCCATCAACGCTTTTACTTGTACCTTTATTGGGCCATTAATCATGCCACCTGACATTTCAGATAGGCTTGGTGAGTTTACATACACGAACTCGCCATCGCACATGATTGTGAAATTCTGTGTTACTTCACCCTCGAATGGATCTTCTGCGGTAACAGCAGCTTCGATTGCAAAGTGGGTGACGTCTTGCAGGCGGATGTCAATAGTGATATTCGTGCTAGCTTCCTCGTCGCCGTCAGCAGTCATTGCTATGGCGAATTTGGACTGCCACTGTGAATTGATTAATGCACTAGTTGCTTTTTGTGCAAGCTCAGAAGCAGCAGATTGCGTTTCTGCAACGGCAGTTTCTTCAACTTCTTGGGCTGCAAGTGGAGCTGCGCAAAAGAGTGCAGCTATTAATAGGAAAGAGGTGTTCTTCATGTTCAGCAATATAATACGCGCTTCTCAATCTTCTGTTAGTTTTTTTTCTAAAATGCCTCTATTACCGCTGCTATGCTCCAGTATATGGCACTAGCGGCTCCAATACTGATTTTAGTTATTCTCCCAAAAAGTGTCCCCAGGCTTGCGCCAACTCCTATTTTTGCCAAGTCCCCTGATGACTGCCCGCGCCCACTAAAAAAGACTTCGAAGGCAACTGCGCCTAAAAAGGCTCCTAGGCAGGCGCCGATGGCTGTACCGATTACCGGCACTGGGATTACAAATGAAAGGAAAATGCCCCCGACAAATGCGCCTACAAATGCACCCACAATTCCTGATTTACCCGCCCCAGCCTTATTAACTATTTTTGCGCCAAAGATCAGCTCAAGGATCTCTGCTATTAGCGCCGCACCAAGCATAATGATTAAGGGTGTATAGCCTAAATTGCCAAGTGGCAGTAAAGCGCTCGCCGCCATTAACCAATTGCCCGGCAAGCCAAAAGGTATCATTAAAAAGGAAAGCCACACCCATAAGATGCCGAGCAGTGCGAAGAGGATATCCACTGCAAAGATTATATCGCCTGACAGACTGCCATTTTGGCACATATTGTTGGGCACAGGTCTTGCAATTTATTATCGGACCTTAACCTTAGGAAAAATTATGAACCCAGAACAATGGACAAAGAAGACACACGAAGCTCTCGCTAACGCAAAGCGCATTGCTGGAGATCTCAGCCACAGCCAGTTTAAGCCGGCTCACCTGCTATCCGCTTTATTAAAACAAGACGATGGGCTTGTGCCGTCGCTGTTCAACCATATGGGCCTGAACCTCGCTATTGCAGAGAGCATCGTGGCCAACGAGTTCAGTAGCTACCCAACTGCCACTGGCTCTGAGCCTCAGCCCTCTCAAGAGATCACACGCCTCTTTGAAACTGCTGAAGCTGCGCGCATATCATTAGGAGACGATTTCATTTCGACCGAGCATTTGTGCTTGGCGATTTGTGGATCTGACAACAACCTGGGAAAAGCTCTCAATAATGCTGGCTGCACCACCGAGTCGGTCCGCGAGGCTTTGACTAAAATTCGTGGTGAAAGGCGCGTCACTAATGATAGTCCTGAAACACAAGACGATGCGCTTAATAAGTATGCGCAAGATCTGACTGCCGCCGCGCGCGATGGCAAGCTTGACCCCGTCATTGGGCGTGACCAAGAAGTGCGGCGCATCATGCAAATTTTATCTCGCCGCCGTAAAAACAATCCGGTATTAGTCGGTGAGCCCGGCGTTGGTAAAACTGCTGTCGTTGAAGGGCTGGCTGGGCGTATCGTTAATGGCGATGTGCCCACTGGTTTGAAAAATAAACGCTTACTCTCTTTAGACCTTGGTGCGATGCTCGCTGGGGCAAAGTACCGCGGAGATTTTGAAGAGCGCCTTAAGGCAGTACTTGAAGAAGTAGAAAATAGCGACGGAGAGATTATCCTCTTTGTCGACGAGCTACATACCCTGGTTGGGGCTGGCGCCTCCGAAGGTGCTATTGACGCTGCGAATATGTTGAAGCCGGCATTGGCGCGCGGAGAGCTGCGTTGCATTGGCGCTACGACTTACAGCGAATACCGAAAGTACATTGAAAAAGATGCTGCTCTCGAAAGACGTTTTCAGCCCGTTACTATTAATGAGCCTGACGTGCATGACACCATTGCAATATTGCGCGGACTGCAAGAGCGTTACGAAGTGTATCACGGAGTGAAAATTACAGATGCCGCGTTGGTAAGTGCTGCCAGTTTGTCACATCGTTATATAAGTGATCGTCAATTACCAGACAAGGCCATTGACACTGTTGATGAGGCTATGAGCCGTATTAGGTTAGAACTAGATTCTATGCCTGTAGAGCTCGATATCCTCGAACGTCAAATGCGCCGCATCCAAATCGAATGCGCTGGACTCGAAGCTGAGAATGGTGATGACGCAAAGAAAAAAATATCGCAGCTAGAGAAAGAAAAGTCCGAGCTTGACGAACAGTTGATTGCTTTACGCGCGCGTTGGCAAAGTGAAAAGGATGTCATCGATGCGTTGCGAAAAATTCAAGAAGATGTCGAGCAAGCACGGATGCGTGCCGAGGTGCTTGAACGCGACGGCGATTTAGAAAAAGTGGGGCGTATTCGTTTTGGCGAAATACCTCAATACGAACAAGACATTGAAAAAGCTAAACAAGAGTTGGCCGAGCTGCAAGGCGATAACCCCATACTGCGCCAAGAGGTTGGTCCTCATGAAATTGCGCAAGTGATTGCGGCATGGACTAACATCCCTGTAGAGCGTTTAGTCGCTACGGAGCGACAACGCTTGCTTGACTTAGACGTCTCATTGAAAAAACATGTTCTTGGTCAAGATGCAGCTGTTACTGCCGTCGCCGAAACAGTGCGTCGCGCACGCACCGGATTGCAAGACGAAAACCGCCCGCTGGGTTCTTTCATTTTCTTGGGGCCAACCGGTGTCGGAAAAACAGAACTATGTAAAGCTATTTCTAGCGAACTGTTTGGCGGTCAAGATTCAATGATCCGCCTCGACATGTCAGAGTATCAAGAGAAACATACGGTCGCCCGTTTAATCGGCGCGCCCCCCGGATACATTGGGCATGACGAAGGTGGACAATTAACCGAAGCCGTACGTCGTAAACCCTATTCCGTAGTATTATTCGACGAGGTTGAAAAAGCGCATCCCGATGTGTTTAACACTTTACTACAAGTGCTCGATGACGGACGACTCACTGATAGTCGCGGACGTACCGTTGACTTCAGAAACACCCTACTGGTGATGACGTCTAATATTCGCAATATGGATGAACTCAAGCGGCACTTCCGCCCAGAATTCATTAACCGTATTGATGAAGTCATTCAATTCCACTCGCTTGATAAAGAAAGCCTACGCAAGATTGTTGACATTCAGCTTAGCGAGATTGAGGACCGCCTAATGGAGAACTCACAAATTCAATTGATCGTCAATAGTGAAGCGCGCGACTGGATTGCAGAGCATGGATACGACCCTGATTACGGAGCACGTCCACTGCGACGCTTGCTGCAGCGTGAGATTCTGAATCCACTCTCTGAGAAGTTGCTCTCTGATCAGCTGCTGGACGCCACCGAAGTCCATATCGAAATTAAGAATGATTCTTTAGCGCTTAAGTAATCTGATATACTATTTGCGCTATGCGTAAATTTTACTTCATCATTTGCTCACTAGCCATGGCCTCGGCCGTGGTTGGTGTATTGCGTGCCGCAGTTGTAATGCTCGACAGCGGTTGGTTCGCCGTCGGCGACAGCAATTTATTGTGGCTGCAATGGTCGCACGATATCGGCGTGAAGCGCATGCTGCTAAGTGTGCCGCTGGCATTATTGCTTTCGCGATTCGCCGGCAGTTTTGCGCTGTTTAAAATTTTTCACACGCGCTACGCGGCAATCGCCTGTGCGTTATTAGCGCTACTGCCACACATTATGGTAGCTGCCAACGTCCCCGCGGCTACCACGCAGCCAAGCGTAGTACTTATTACTCTCGACTCTGTGCGCCTTGATCACCTCGGATGGGGAGGAAGCGAACTGCCGACTTCGCCCAAGCTTGATTCTTTAGCGGCCAGAGGCGTGCGCTTCACCCAAAGCATTTCGCAATCATCATGGACTAAACCAGCAACGGCAACTTTGCTCACCGGCATGGTGCCTAGCAAGCATAACGCGAACTCGCGCTACGGAGCCTTAGCAAATTCACAACGCACTTTGGGCGAAGCTTTTTCTTTAGCCGGCTACCGAACTCATGCTTTATCGTCTAACCCAAACGTCTCTCCTACTTTCGGGTTCGGCCAAGGCTTCGAATTAATGCTACGTGATGTTGCGGGTACTGCCGAACAGTTAGTCGCAAGAGGAAAGCAATGGTTAGAAAATAACGATGGGCAATCATCGTTTTTATATTTACATTTAAATGATGCCCACTATCCGTATCAACCATCTGCCGACTATGCTGGCCTATTTAACAAGACCGGCATCGATACTCACCTAGATGGGAAAACCGAAGAGCACTTTCGAACAAGTTATGGCGAAGGTTTTAGCGAAGAGCAAGTTGAAAGTTTACGCCTGTCTTACGCCGAAGAAATTCGCTACCTAGACGACATCGTCGGTGACTTTGTAAATGAGTTGCTCGATAGCCGCGACGACATCATTGTTGTGATCACTTCCGACCATGGCGAAGAGTTTCTCGAACACGGTGACCTCGGTCACGGCCATACCCTCTATGACGAGCTGATTCGCGTGCCACTACAATTTGTTATGAGTGATAAATTAATGGATGAACACGCTTGGCAAATAGGTTTGCATACTCAGCAAGTGCGCCAAATGGATGTCATGCCGACTATACTTGAAATGTGCGCTATGCCTTGGCCTCACGCGCAAATCCCGCTAGATGGTAGCTCATTATTAAACTTCTTTGGCAAAGACGCTAACGGCATTAGTAACCGTAATGCCATGTCCGAAACAGATAGCCAGGGTAGCGCCCTATCTGGATATGCTGGGCCTCTGCGCAGCTACCGTATGCCGCAATCAAAACTTATTATCAGCGACCCTTATCTTGTAGAAAAAGAGCAACGCGCTTGGCTTTTCGATTTGAACGCTGATCCACGCGAAGTCGTAAATATTGCTAAGGCTAACCCTCAACAAGTCGCGGCGATGTATGGCGCCTATCAAGACAGTGGCTGGTTGCTGCCGCATTTATATAACTCTTCTGCCTCGGCTAATATGTCGGAGCAAGAAAAGGCGCAGCTTGCGGCAATGGGCTATACCGATGACGCTGAAGGAGACTCTACTAAAGAGGTGTATTTCGACCCACGCGCGGTGCCATGGGTCGAAATAGAATTAGACGCTAATTAAATTAGTTTCGTCTTGCCAGGTTCTGCGACAGAGCCATCAACACCACCCCCGCCTTCCCATTGTGTAGGCGTTAAATCAAGCTGCGAATTTAGGGCTTGATCCCATGTGACTCGCTTGCCAGTGTAGGCCGACATGCGCGTCATAATAGCCGCCAATGTTGAATGTGCCATTTCTACACCTTGGTTCATTGCTCCGCCACTGCGTATCGACTCGAACAAATCGTCGTGCTCGGTTTGATACATGTCGTTGCCTGGGCCGTCGTATTTCCAGGCGTTCTCGCCTTTTATTTCGAACTTGCCCGCCCAACCATCAATGAACGCGATGCCTTTTGAGCCAATCACGCGGTCGAGGTTTTCCATATGGCAACCCTTCATTTGGCGGCATTGCAAAGTTGCTTGCGTGCCGTCTGCCCAATCGTAAACAGCAGAAAAGTGGTCAAAGACGTTACCGTATTTAGCAGCGGTACGTGTTTGACGGCCACCACTAGCAAGAACGCTGGCTGGAGTCTCGTCGCTTTTCGCCCATAAAATCTTATCTACTGAGTGAATCGCCTGCTCAACAACGTGGTCGCCACTAAGTTGGGCATAGTAAACCCAATTGCGTAGCTGGTACGCTAAATCAGACCATCCTTCTTGACGCTCTTTGTACCATAGTTGGCCAGCCATATAGGTGGCGTCGACGCTAACGATATCGCCAATCCCGCCTTGCAAAATACGCTGGTAAATGGCGCGATGGCCAAACGCTGCGCGCCAACAAAACCCACTAGCTAGCGACAGGCCTTTACTTTTAGCCATTGCCGCGGTCTCTAGGACCGAGCGGACGCCTTTGCCGTCAACGGCAACCGGCTTTTCGCAAAACACGTGGCGGCCAGCTTCTATTGCTGCACGTAAATGCTGCGGGCGGAAAACAGGTGGCGTCGCCAATAAGATGACGTCGACTTCGGCGATGACTTTTTCGAAGGCATCAAACCCCACAAATTGACGGCTGGCGTCGACTTGCACGCGTTCGCCAAAATTAGTGACCAAGCCGCTATGTGAGCTTGCCATGCGATCGGCAGTAAGATCGCCCATTGCGTACAAGACGATGTCTGGGTCGGCATTTAAAGCCTGCATTGCTGCGCCAGTACCGCGCCCGCCACACCC
>JBLINB010000013.1:0-38701 GCA_047638975.1 Myxococcota bacterium | reverse complement strand
CATGACGTCCATATGACGGTCTGGTCGGGTGTCGCAGCGTACTTAGCGCAAAACAAATCACAATGGAGTGGCACTTTACTATTCGTCGCGCAACCTGCCGAAGAACGTGGCGCCGGCTCGGCTGCGATGTTGGCTGATGGTTTGTATGAAAAAACAGTGACCCCTGATTTCGCACTGGCCTTACATGTAACCGGCATGATGCCCGTTGGCGATGTAGGTCTTTGCAAAGGCTATGCTCTAGCGAATGTAGATTCGGTAAACATCACCGTGCGCGGCAAAGGTGGGCACGGTTCAACGCCCCAAGTCACGCATGACCCCATCGCCTTGGCGGCGCGCATTGTCATGGGTTTACAAACGATCGTCAGCCGCGAAATATCCCCATTCGACCCGGCAGTGGTTACAGTCGGCTCTATACACGGAGGCTCGAAGCACAACATCATTTCCGACCGCGTTGATCTGCAGCTCACCATTCGGTCGTACGAAGCGAGTGTGCGCGAGAAAATATTAGCGGCTATCGAGCGCTGTGCCATAAACGAAGGCCGCGCAGCCGGATTCCCTGAAGATTTGCTGCCGCTTGTCGAGTTATTAGATGAACACACGCCAGCTGCGTACAACGACCCGGAATTTACAGAGAGGATTGCATCCGCGATGAGAGCTACCCTCGGAGACGCCAGAGTTCACGACGCCCCGCCGGTTATGGGCGGCGAAGACTTCGGACGCTTTGGTCCGGCAGCAGATTGCCCAAGTAGTATTTTTTGGCTTGGTGTGTCTAGTAAAGAAATGTATCAAGATTTTGTCTCGAACGGCACCACGCTGCCGAACATTCATAGCGATCAATTCGCACCTAGCTCTGCTGGAGCCATTCGCACCGGAGTGTTGGCGATGACCGCGGCGGTGCTAGACTTATTGCAATGACATCATCGCCGCCAAGTAAATCACAAGATCGCGGATCGCAATATTGGCGACGCAACATTCGTCTTCTACTTGGCTTGCTGGCAGTGTGGGCAACAGTCTCTTTTGGCTGCGGGATATTGCTGCACCATTACCTCGACAATTACACCATGCCCGGCACCGAATACCCTTTAGGCTTTTGGTTTGCGCAACAGGGCTCGATACTTGTTTTCATTGCTATCGTGTTTTATTACGCGCACGCTATGAGTAAGTTAGATCGCGAGTTCGACTTAGAAGAGAAATAATATGGACGTTCAAACCTGGTCGATCCTCTTGATCTCGTTGTCTTTCGCGCTATATATCGGCGTGGCGATTGCTTCACGCGCCGGTTCTACTAAAGATTTCTACATCGCTGGCGGCGGCGTCCACCCAGTGGTGAACGGCATGGCTACAGCCGCCGATTGGATGAGCGCGGCGTCCTTCATTTCAATGGCGGGTGCAATCTCGTTCATGGGATATGACGGCTCCGTCTACTTAATGGGCTGGACCGGCGGATATGTGCTGCTCGCTTTATTGCTGGCACCCTATCTGCGCAAATTTGGCAAATTCACTATTCCAGATTTTGTCGGCGACCGCTACGAATCTTCAACGGCGCGAATCGTGGCTATCATCTGTGCTATTTTCGTCTCCTTCACTTATGTGAGTGGCCAAATGCAAGGCGTAGGCATTGTATTGTCGCGTTTTCTCGAAGTCGACACGACTACAGGGGTGGTTATTGGGATGGTGGTGGTGTTTTTCTACGCGGTGCTAGGCGGTATGAAGGGCATTACTTACACCCAAGTAGCCCAGTATTGCGTGCTTATCTTTGCCTATATGGTGCCTGCGATTTTCTTGTCCCTGCAAATGGCCGGCACGCCAATCCCCCAACTCGGTCTGGGCGGCACCCTCGAAAACGGCACCTCATTACTGGCCAATCTCGATAGTCTCCATCAAGAGCTAGGCTTTGCCTCCTATACCAGCGGCTCGAAGTCGATTATCGACGTATTCTTCATCACCGCCGCCCTGATGGCAGGTACAGCAGGTCTACCACATGTGATTGTACGCTTTTATACAGTGCCAAAGGTCAAAGACGCCAGGCGCAGCGTTGGATGGGCTCTAGTGTTCATTGCTATTCTTTACACTACTGCTCCGGCTATTGCTGTATTTGCCCGTACAAATCTACTACAGAGCGTCTCCGACCAAGCCTACGACGAGATGCCTGAGTGGTTCAATAAGTGGGAAACAACGGGCTTATTGACGCACAATGACCTCAATGGCGACGGCTTGATTCAATATACCGGCCCCAACTCTGACGTGCCCAACGAATTGACCGTCCATAAAGACATTATGGTGCTAGCTAACCCCGAAATCGCTAGTTTACCCAATTGGGTGATTGCTTTAGTCGCCGCCGGCGGCCTCGCGGCGGCCTTGTCGACGGCGGCAGGTTTGCTACTGGTTGTGTCGTCTGCTGTGTCACACGACCTCTTAAAACGCTGTCTAAAGCCCGACATTAGCGAGCGCGATGAACTGCGTGCAGCACGTATTAGCGCTGGCTTTGCTGTCTGTTTAGCCGGATGGTTTGGCGTCCACCCACCTGGCTTCGTAGCCGAAGTCGTGGCATTTGCTTTTGGTTTGGCCGCATCATCTTTTTTCCCTGTTCTGGTAATGGGCATTTTCAGCAAAAGAATGAACAGTTTAGGTGCGATCAGCGGCATGCTCGCCGGAATCAGCTTTACCGCAGGTTACATCCTGTGGTTTAAGTTCATCAGCCCTGAGTCTTCTACCACCGAAAATTGGTGGTTCGGTATTTCGCCTGAAGGCATCGGCACCCTGGGCATGCTGCTTAACTTTCTGGTTGCCGGTGTCATGCACCGCTTTGCTCCTGCGCCATCGCGTGAGACTCAAGCGATGATCGAGGCTATTCGCGCGCCTGGTTCTGTTGCTGAATAGTAACGCAATCAACCCAAAGGTACTGAATGAAAAGTCGCACTCGCTCGTGCCAAAACCATCATTATATTCGGTGATTACCGGGATGATTGTTTGCATAAAGCCAACGCCGCGCACTGCCCAAGTAGGATTATCATAGTTTGCGGAAGGCATTACCTTACGCAAAGCTCCACAGAGTCATGTTGATTCCGCCTAGAGCACCAGTATCAAGAGCGTAGTTTATATTTATAGAATGGGTAAAGCATATCGGCACCGACAGCGTTACTGTTTTCGCCTGCACCCCACTTTGAATAACATAAAAAAGGACAGGTGCTCGAAAGCACCTGTCCTTAAGTTAAGAAATACTATTCCTTAGAATGCAAGCTCTAAAGTTGTCCAGAAGACAACTGAATCAGCTACTGTTGAGTCATCATCGTTAACCATGCCGTAACCGAACCATCCTGAGACGTTTCCGTTAAAGTCGTGGCCAAGAGAAAGATCGATCTCTGAGTAGTTGCTTGTAATACCTGATGTATCGTTAAGAGCAAGGCGTCCGTTCCAGCCTTCAGCAGGGCTGATGCTAAGACCGAATGCTGTAATGTCTTTGCCATCATCCCATGTACCACCTGTACCGTAGTCAGCAAAGCCGCCAACGCCGTGTGTAAGTGGAGTACTTGTAGCAAAGTCATCGTCTGCGCTTGAGAAAGCGATGTCAAGAGCACCGTTAGAGATTCCTGGAACTTCGCCCAAGAATTCTAGATCAAGTGATGTAGAAATGTACCATGCACTACCATCTGCAGTATCATCGTGATCGTTGTACTTAGCGTATTCAGCATCGTAACCGAAGCCAACAAGTTCACCAGAGAAAGCTACGCCTTTCCAGTTACCTGAGTTGGCAGCTTCTGCACGAAGAGCGTATGGTGTAAGGCTTATTGTACCCATAGCACCTGCTTCTAGATCGTAATCGATTGATGCAACATAGATCATGTCGTCACCATCGCTTGATGTAGTGATGCCAGTCTCTGTGCCGTTAAGCATTGAGAAGTTAAAGTTTAGGCCATCCAGGTCGTGGTTGTACCATACGCCTGAATAGGTCGCAGTCTGGTTATCCCATTGGCTTGAAGCAATAAGACGACCAGCGCCAACTGTGTAGTAATCGCGGCCTACTTTAACTGAGCCGCCATCGCCCATAAGGCTGTTGACTGTTACGTAAGCACGCTCGATGTTACCGTGTGAACCGGCAGCAGAAAGTCCTGCGTCAATAGCAGCATTTGCTGCTGCATCACCCCATTCTTCTGAGCCGTTGAAGCCAACGAATGCAGATGAGTCTTCGGTTACATTGAATGACGCTGTTAGGCGCACACGTGTATCGAAGTCACGGTTGTTAGATGTAGAGTCGTCGTCTGCCCACGCGTTACGTAGACGGAAATCACCGCCCCACGTTACAGCACTGTTTCCAGCTGGAGCAACAAGACCAGAGTTAAGATCAGCTAGAGCACGCTCTAGGCTGTCAGATTGAGCAACACCCTGTGAAAGCAGAGTGGTAGCAGCTACTGCTGCGAGTGTAAAAAGGCGAACCTTCATGTTAAACTTCCTGTTTGTAGCCCAAATGGGCGGTTTTAGTTTTTCACAGCTAACTGGACGGAGTTGCCCAAGTCGGCGAGAGATGATTTTAAGATTGTTATCGCACAGGGTAGACCTGCATGATAACGGTGAAACATTTTGCCGTAGCGGCAAGGTTAAGCAACCCCTTAAAGAAGAAATATTTCGACCCAGGACACAAGGTCCATGGGAATACAATCGGGAGGTATATGTCTTTATTGCCCTATATTTTGCCTGTTTCTTGATTTGCCCACCTAAGCCACTTACTGCAAAGCGTTTAGGGGAGCTAATTTTTATGCTTTTTCTTGTAGAACAGGTGACAATTATGCCGATAATACCAAGAGCACGCTGAAACATGAAAATCCTGCACTTTCACGACTCTCCGCACGTCCACGGCGGAGCAACTCAGTATCTCAACCAAGTTCTGCAAGCTCTTAATGCTGCTGGCCATGAGAATCATCTGTTTTCGATAGGACCACGAGTAGATATTAATAATATCGTCTCTCAGCATACCTTTGAGTATCAGTGGCCTAAGTCGGTGCTGCAGCGCCGTCGAGATTTTTACAAAACGCATGCGCCATTAGCGGACAAACTAGCTGCGACTATTGAGTCTGTACGCCCCGATCTTATCCATGTACACAACTGTACACATTTCCGTAAAACCGTTTTTAATACTATCTTATATAAGGGCGTAAAGTCGGTGATGACTGTTCATGACTTTTCACTAGACTGGAAGTCCTCTCCACAAAGGAAGCTGTCTGGAGCTAAAGCCTTGCTGTCCAACGCTTTAAATAAGCCGCAGCACCAGATTTCTCGGCTCGCAGTGCTAGATGCAATGGACTTATTTCTATGCCCCACACATGCATTAATGAACGGGCTTGGCCTGCCTCCTAATAAGTCGGTCTGTCATCGCCTGCCCATTCAGCCAGCCGATGCCTCTGAGATACCTCTGGATAAGCTCAGAATGTTCTTTGCCGGCACGCTGTTTGATTCAAAAGGAGTCGACGTGCTTATTGATGCGCTTGCCAGTGCTAAGCATTTGCTCGGCGACTTTGCTTTAGAGATTGCGGGTAGTGGCGACCGTCATCAAGACTTAGTGGATCAAGTTGCCGGTAATGCTTTACAGAATAACATTAAGTTTCTGGGACAACTCGATCAGCAGCAGATGGATTCAGCCTACCAGCGCGCCAATCTGCAGGTCTTGCCATCTAGAGTCCCCGAAAACTCGCCGCTAACAGTGCTTGAAGCTGGAGCGCGCGGACGTCCCGCTATTGCTTCGCATGCTGGTGGAGTGCCTGAATTGATTACTCCCGAGCGCGGCTGGACTTTCCCGTCTGAAGATTCGTCAAATTTGGCTAACAGTTTGGTTGGGATTGCAAACGATTTGCCTAGCCTTAACATTAAGGGGCAGAATATGCGAAAATGGGTTCGTGCAGAATTCGATCCGACGGAGCACTGGCAACAACTCGCGCAATACTACACCCATTTGATTTCGTGAAAATTTTACTAGAGGCTCACCGGCTTGCCCGGGTTACCGACTTCGGAGGCATTGATTCTTATTGGCACAACCTGGTACCAGAGTTGATGAAGCTCCACGCTGCCGACGCCGAGCTCTCTTTATTTACGGCGTTCTTAAATCCTAAGCATTTGCGCGCGCTCAAGAAACATGCCGAGCTTGCGAGCAGCACACATCACTGGTGGGCTTCACCTGATTTCCTATCAGGCCTAATGCGCATCGGAGCTAGACTCGAATGGTTCACTGGCCAGCACGATGTCGTTCATGTCCCCGAGCCGATATTCAAGTTCAAGACTTCCGGCAAATTAGTCGTCACCGCACACGACTTGATGTATCTGCATCATCCGCAGTATCTGAAGAGCGAATGGGTACATCATTTAATGGACGGCACCGCCGATCTTGCTGGACGTGCCGATTACTGGATTTGTAATTCCGTGCATACGCAAAATGATTTGATAAAACACTACAGCGTGCCGCGTGGACGCACGCAAGTCGTGTACATGGGAGTCAGCGAAGAGTTTCGTAATGCCTATCAAAACGAAGAGCGCATCACTGAAGTAAGAAAGGAACTAGCGATTACCTCGCGGCCCTACTTTTTGTTTATTGGTTCTGTTGAAGCAAAGAAAAATATTGAGCTGTTGTTGCGCGCCTTCGGCATGGCACTCGAGTCAGGCTTGAATGCCGACTTAGTTATTGGTGGTCGCGCTGGATGGAAATCTGAAATAGTGCAAGACCTTGTTAAAGAATTACCGGCACTGGAAGGCCGCGTAAAATTCTTAGGCTTTGTCGAACAGCAGCACATTGCCCCTTTAGTTGCTGGCGCGCGTGCTTTAGTTTTACCATCACGCTACGAAGGATTCGGAATGCCCATCGTTGAAGCAATGGCTGCCGGTACCCCGGTGCTTTGTTCGGATCGCGGCTCCTTGCCGGAAGTTGCTGGTGATGCTGCTGAATTTTTTGATGCTGACGATGTCGAAAGATTAAAGACTTTGATAGAGCAGCTTGACGCCGACGACGCCATGTTTGATAAAATGAGACGCCAAGGCTTAGCCCGTTCTACTCATTTCTCTTGGACCAAATGCGCCGACGAAACATTTAGCGCCTATCGCCAAACCCTGTCTCTAAGTTAATGAAACTCCTTTTCGATGCCACCGGCATGGCGCTTTCCGGATACCACAAAGGTGGTGCTTATGTCTATGGACTAGAGTTGTTAACCAATCTACAGCTTTTAAAAGGCGAGCTAGACATAGAACTATTCTTTAATTTTACGCGCAGCAAGCATAAGCCTAAAATGCTTGAGACCTGCCGTATTAGTGGTATTGATCAGTATTCTCTTACGCAAATACCGCCACAGATTTTGCGCAATTTGCATATCCCAACAGAATGGGTCGCCGGAAAACATGATGTACTGCATGGGCCCTTTGACTTGATGGCGCACACTCGTAATGCCGCGCGCGTTGTGACGATTCACGACTTGGCTTTTATCCGTGCTCCCGAGGGCTTACCTCGTGAATGGATTGCTGACCGCAAAAGGTTGGTGCCGCCGTCTGCAAAACGAGCGCACCGAGTGATTACTGTTTCTGAATTTTCGAAGCGTGACATTGTTGAACATTTTCAGATTGACCCTGAGCACGTGCAAGCTATATACCATGGCATCACTCCGGGCTTGGAACCCACTAAAAACCCGCAAGCTGATCGCCAGCGCATTGCCGAACGCTACGCAGTTAAAGAAAAATTCATTCTTTACCTCGGAACCCTACAGCCAAACAAAAACATTGAAGGCTTGTGCGCAGCGTTTCAAATAATGAAACAACAGGGATACCCCGGGAAATTAATTCTCGCCGGAGCGCAAGGGTGGTTGTTCGATGAAATGTGGCAGCGCATTGTGAGCCGCCAGCATGACACAGATGTTGTGCTTCCAGGTTTTGTTGACCGCGAAGATATCCCACGCCTTTACTCGACCTGCGACGCCTTCGCCCTTGTTTCATTTCTTGAAGGATTTGGCATACCCGTTATCGAAGCCATGGCTTGTGGCGCACCCGTTGTCGCCGCCGATGCATGTTCTTTAACCGAAGTTACCGGTGATGCCGGACTGCTAGTCAATCCCAATGACGAGCAGCAAATTGCCGACGCCTTATTGAGCTTAGTGAATGACCCGGTTTTACGCTCAGAGATGATCGCCCGAGGACTTAAGCATGCCGCTAAATTTACTTGGCAACGCACTGCCGAGCAACATCTACAAGCCTACAATACTGCTTTAGAGCAACGCTAGAAAATGAATACTACCAAGCTCAAGTTTTCTGTTTTTCTGCCAACATTAAAGCGCCCTGATTTATTGCGCCAAAATCTTGAGGCACTCGAGTTGCAGACACGCCGTCCAGATGAAGTTCTAATTTCGTTACGCGGCGACCTCGACCCGGAAGGAGTTGCGGTGGCAGACAACTTCATTGCTCGTCGTAGTAAGTTAAACATCGTAAAGGTCATGCTCACCGAGCCGGGCATTGTCGTTGCCGAGAATGCACTACTCGATGCCGCTACTGGCGACGTCGCTTGCCTTATTGACGACGACGCTATTGCCCGCCCTTTTTGGCTGGAGAACATCGCGCGCCACTACGAATCTGATCCTAAGATAGGTGGTGTAGCTGGCCCTCCGATAAACATCGTTAATGGCAAGCCAGAAATTAAGGCCGCACGCTACCAAAACCGAGTCCTCTTCCCTGGGCTGATCCTTGACCAAAGCACGCGTCACTCAAAGTCGCTAGTGCCCTCGCAGCACTTCCGTGGCGCCAACATGACCTTGCTCATTGCGGCATTGCGCAACCAAGGTGGATTCGAGTCTAGATTACTCGGCGATTGCTTCAGGTACGAGCTAGATGCCTGTCTCGGCGTATCCGAACAAGGATATAAACTTGTTTTCGACCCAGAAGCTGAGGTGGACCATTACGAGGCGCCGCGCGTCCTCAATACCGGGCGCTTCGATTCAGCGGCCATCCACAATAATGCTGCGAATGAAACTTTTGTACTGCTCAAGCACTACGGCATGTTAGGACGAATACTTCATTTGCCGTTCGCGATTTTGATTGGTAATTTTCCGTGCCCCGGGCTTTTGTGGGGGCTACTGGGCAGCATCGCTTCAGTTTTTCTGAAGAATCGATATTTACTCGGGATAACGGCGGTATGGCCCGCAATTCGAGGGCGAATCAGTGGCCTCAAGATCTACTTAAACTCAAAGAATTAAATAACTTACAATCTATGGTGCCCTCGCGCTTGTTTCGTCGTAAACTTATGCAGTTTAATTTTGCAAGTGCACGCCTTAAAATAGACAGCGTCAGAGATTTTGCACCCCTCAACCCAACCAAATCGTGAGTCTACAGAACAAAGGGCCGATGATTCTCATTTATGAGAGAATTTATGTAATAGCTGTCGTTACAGCTGTTGCTATGATTGCCGCATTCATTGCTACTGACATGATGGGCGAGACCTATCGTTCTCAGGCGCGATGCTACCTACCCGCTCAGTCCGACACTTTATCACTCTCCGAAGAGGCTGGCAACTTGCCAACCGCCCCGAAGCTGCCAACGGCGAACACCGAAACTCAAACAGCTTTACTCGGGGTATTACATTCTGCAGAATTGCGCACCACTGTTGCTTCGCAGATCGAAGGTCGGAATTCAGCGTGGCTAAAAGACAACGTCAAATTCGCTCTCGATACTTTTAATTTCATTGTCATCACGGCTTACGATGCTGAACCCCGCATCGCGCGCCAGATCGCAGAGACTTATCTGCGTGAATTTAAAAGGATGCTTGACACCACCACCAAGCAACGTGTCGCAGAAAATGTGCAAACTTTAGTTGCAGCCATTGACCAGTCAAATACTGCTGTCACTGGCCTAGAGTCACAGCGGCAGCAATTTTTAGAGACAAATAGCGCCATCGATTTTGTAACAGAAATCACGCAGTACCACGGGCGAGTTAACCGCTTCCAAGAGGCATTAGAAAGTAATGCATCTGCACTAGCCTCTCTAGAAAAGCAACAAATGGAAGTCATTAAAAACTTTGAAGAGCGTCCTGAATTCAGTCAATCAGGATACACCGAAGTCCAAAACCCACGCATCAATCAGCTGAATTCACAAATTGCGGCTACCGAGCTAGAAATCGAGAACGCAAAGCTGACGTTTACTGACAAGACCCCAGAAGCAATTGCGCTCAATAATAAGCTAAGCCTGTTACTAGAACAATTAGCTGCAGAGACATTAGTCATCGAGGGTACCCGCTCATTCAGCAACGACGACTTGCGAGCCAATTACGAATCACGCATCTCTGAATTTAAGGTTAGCAAGGTTGGTCTTGATGTACAAAAAGAGCATTACACTGCTTTGCTTACTGAGTCTAAAACGCGTTTACGTCAATTGAATCTACTTAAGTCAAATAGCGAAGTGCTTGATTCTGAATTGCGTAATGTTCGCGAAACTTTACGCCAACAGCGTGACCGCCATGCCGAATTGGCGCTATACATGTCACGCACTGCTTCGTTTTTAATGACAGCCGAAGCCCCTGTAGAGGCAACCAAGCCGTACTTTCCGATTTTATGGATTAACCTTCTAGTCGCAGGCGTACTAGGAGTAGCAGCCTCGATGTTGCTTATCATTGTAGGCGAACAAATCGGTCGTTATCGCGAGGACGCCCCATGGTAAACGAAACTTACCAACAAGAATTTTCCGAGATACCCGAACTGGTAAAGGAGCAGGTTGCCAATAAAGTGCGCCGCGATATTTTTGACTTATTACATCTCGAAGCAATACAGCGTGGCGATATCAGCCCGCCACCACCAACGTCTTATGACAAACTGTCCGGGCGAATTGCAAAACTATTTTTCCATATCGGACTAGGTGCTTTCATCGGCACCGTAGCCGTGTTTGTTTGTGTGTATACCATTCGTAGCCTAGTAACCGTTTTATAATGACTACCGTCTCAGACATCACGCGCAACAAACATGATTTGCTTCAACGCTATCGCGCGCAGCTCATGGAAAGCATGCTCGAGGACTTGCAGCAGCAAGCCGTCGAAAATGCTGAAGACGAGCTATTTGCTTGGTCCGGAGAGTTTAGATCACGCGACGAGATAAAGCGGCTCTATAGCGAACGCAAAAGATGGGACCGCCGCTTCTTAATCGACACTTATGTTTTAGGCATTGTTTTATTACTATTAACTTTTGCATTAACTTTTGCATTTAAAATTGTCGCGCCGCGAACGAACTTCGAAAAAGACTTTACGCTTAGCCAGCAAACAGAACTTATAAATTCTCAGACAGATCAGTAACCTCGATTACGCCGTTACTGGCAAATGTTGCGGCACGCAACAACTCGTTTTGCAACTGTCTAATATTGCCAGGCCACTGACCTTTAGCTAAAGTCTCAAGTGCTGCGGAGCTAATTTCGGCTGACGGCATCGAATTGGCCTGCTGTTGATTCAAGAAAAAGTTTACTAAGTGCGGGACGTCGCCTTCGCGCTCGCGCAATGCTGGTAATGACAAAGTAAATACAGCTAAGCGGTAATACAAATCTTCACGAAATTTACCCGCCTTGACTTGTCCTAACAAATCGCAATTGGTCGCTGCGATGACTCGCACGTTTACTTTTTTTGTGACATTCGAGCCAACAGCGCGGATTTCGCCATCTTGCAAAAATCGCAGCATCTTAGCCTGCAACTCATATGCAATCTCACCTATTTCATCTAAGAACAGTACGCCGCCGTCGGCAGCTTCTGCATAACCTAGACGGTCTTTATGGGCGCCGGTGAAGGACCCTTTCACATGCCCAAAAATTTCTGCCTCTAGTAGATTCGCAGGTATTGCTGCACAGTTTACAGCGATTAGCTTCTTCTTGCGACGCGGACTATATTTATGCAAGGCTTTAGCAATTAACTCTTTGCCGGTACCGGATTCGCCCAGCACTAATACCGGAATATCAGCACGCGTCAACTTAGACAGCAACTGAAATATGTTTTGCATTACTGCCGACTCGCCAACGATATCAAACTGAGAAGGTATCTCATCATTGTCAACTAACTCGCGACATGTCTGACTATCGAGCCATCCGCGTAATAAAGATACGGCTTGGCGCTTAGAGCTACTACTTAGTTCATCGAGACCCTCGAGGTAAATAAGCAGTTCTTCGATTTGATCAGTCATTGATGGAATCGGAAAGCATCCGTGCACCTGTGATGCAGTACTTGATGCCCGAGAAGACTGTCACTGCTATCATCAGCCAGAACAAGGAAAAGAAGAACCATGGTTCGCGGAGTAAGGCTAACTGCGGCAAATGCAAGAACTCTGGGACTTCGGCAAATGCGCCAAGGGCTGTGCCGACATAAATGGCTTGGGTTAGCATTTTTATTTTGCCAAAGCCATCTGCGGGGAATTGTTTACCGGCTGACTCGACCATGCCGCGCAATGCTGTAACTAAAAATTCGCGCCCTAACGATAGAACGACTGCCCAAACTGGCATCACCACATGCCAATCGCCTGGCCGCTCGTAATAGCTGTTGCTCGCGGATAGATAAGCCATGATACCGAGAATCAATATTTTATCGACAACTGGGTCGGCGATGCGCCCGAAGGCTGTGAGCCAACCGTTGCGGCGTGCAAGAAATCCGTCTAGCCAATCTGTAATGGCAGCAATAAAGAAATACCAAAAGGCTGCAAAAGCGGAAGCGCGGAGCACATCATCGCTGGCGCCATTTTCGCCATTAGAAATAAGTGATGACATATAATAAAATGCCATTACTGCCAACACTAGTCTGGCTAAAGTAATGATGTTCGGAACTTGTTTAGCTATTATCATTAACCGTTTACACTTCGGCCTGTAAGTCGTAGCCGTCAGCAGCGGTTATTGTAGCCTCAACCATCGCCCCTGTTGAGAGGTTATGTTGCGGGTCATATATTTTCACAATGCCGTCTACCTCAGGCGCATCGGCCCAGGTGCGACCAAGTGCAGTGTCGCCGCTGGCGTCGTCAATTAACACCGTAGTGGTGGTGCCGACCAAGCTTTGCTGATACTCGGCATGGATCTGCGCTTGCAATTCCATTAATTCGGCTTGTCTATCAAGAGCTTCTTCGTGCGAGCAACGATCGGCGTCTTGGCCTGCTGGAGTGTTTGCCTCGGGAGAAAAGGCAAAAGCACCTAGTCGCTCGAAACGAAATTCTTTCATCCACTCAAGCAGCTCTTCGAATTCTGCACGACCCTCACCAGGGTGGCCGACCAAAACGGTAGTGCGCAAGGCGATGTTCGGCACTTCATTACGCAAGCGCGCCATTGTTTTGCGGACGGTCTCGCTAGTGCCACCGCGCAGCATTCTTTTAAGCACAGGTGTGGAAACGTGCTGTGTAGGTATGTCGAGATAAGGCAATACATTGTCGTATTGATTCATTACCTCTGTCAAACGCCACGGAAAGTTGTTTGGGTAAGCGTACATCACGCGCAGCCATTTTAGCCCATCGACCTGCGCCATCGCTTCTACCAATTCAGGCAAGCGCGCCGCACCTTTCCCCATGTCTGTGCCATAACCCGTAGTATCTTCAGCCACTAAATTTATTTCGCGGACGCCCTGCGCTACAAGCAACTCGGTTTCTTTTACGACTGCGTCAACTGGCTTCGATGATTGCTTACCACGTATTTGCGGGATAATGCAAAATGCGCACTTATGATCGCAGCCATGGCTTGGACGCAAATATGCATAAGAGCGTGGTGTTTGCAGCAAACGCACAAACTCGCCCTGACCTTGCGGAGCGCGTCCGCCTGATAGCTCGTGCACTTTTCTACCTTTGAGAACGTCTTCGACAATGCGCGCGACGTTTGAGTAATCGCTTAGCCCGAGAAAGGCATCGACCTCTGGAAACTTAGCTACAACTTCATCGCGAAACTTTTCTGGCAGACAGCCAGCAACAATTACGCCACGTAAATTACCCGAACGCTTGGCTTCGAGTAACTCGTTGATCGAAGCTTCGGACTCGTCGCGTGCCGGACCGATAAAACTACAGGTATTCAGAATTGCCACATCGGCCTGATCAACATCACCTGTTAGAGTAAATCCTTCGGCGCCTAGACGTCCGAGGATGTTCTCTGAATCAATCAGGTTGCGGGCACAGCCTAAGTGCACTAAGGCTATATTAATTTGTTTGGTAATCATGTTAACTTGATTTCATTTCTTCCCACTGCTCGGCAGTGACCATAATTTCACGGGGCTTGGCCCCATTATGTTCGCCGAGAATTCCGATCTCGGTCATACTTTCGATTAAGCGGCTAGCACGACTATAGCCGATGCCGAATTTACGCTGCAAAAGAGACGCGGAACCACGTCCTGATTTAAACACAAAGTCAATGGCCTCGAAAAAGTGCTCGTCATCGCAATCGGCAGTCGAACCACCGAGCAAACTACCTTGTTCAAGTGCTTCAACATATTCGGGTGTGCCATTCTTACGCAAGTGATTACAGATATTATTAATCTCTGGCGTATCCACAAATGCGCCCTGACCGCGAAGCGTTCCTTCGGCGCCAGGTGGACGGTAAAGGAAGTCGCCGTTACCCAGTAATTTTTCGCCACCGACTTCGTCGAGAATAACGCGACTATCAATCGAGGTGTTGACTCGGAACGACATGCGTACCGGCAAGTTGGCTTTAATTAAACCGGTAACCACATCAGTCGATGGGCGCTGCGTAGCAACGATCAAGTGGATGCCCGCGGCCCGCGCCTTTGCGGCAATACGGTTAATGCTAGTCTCTACTTCTTTCTTGTGAGTCAGCATTAAGTCAGCCAATTCGTCAATCACAACGACTACGTATGGGAACGTGTCCGGAAATTCGTTTTCATCGTAACGCTCTTGCATGAGGTCTTGCAGACCTTTGCGCCCGATGCTGTTGTAGTCAGTAATATTACGCACCTTCGAACGCTTGAAAGTCGTTAAACGGCTTTCCATTTGCTCTACCGTCCATTTCAAAATACCCGATGCGCGCTTCATATCGGTAACTACTGGACACATTAAATGCGGGATACCAGAATAACTATCGAGCTCGACTTGCTTAGGGTCAATCAAGATAAGGCGAACCTCTTCTGGAGTACGCGTCAGCAACATCGTTGCCAAAATACTATTCAGACACACCGACTTCCCTGAACCCGTTGTGCCGGCAACCAACATGTGCGGCATTTTGGCGAGGTCTGCCACCAGAGTCTCGCCGAGAGCGGACTGGCCAAGAACCATTGGCAACGCCGCCTTAGCTATCGCGCTGGTCGCATCTTCAAATACGTCGCGTAAGCGCACCGATGACTGCACTGCATTAGGAACCTCGATACCTACTGCCTTAGAGTTCGGCAACGGGAACACGATGCGAACGCGGTCGGTGCCTAGCGAAAGCCCGATGTCGTCCATGTGTTTTTTAATCTTGGCAACAGGCACTCCTGGCGCTAACTGAATACCAAACATGGTGATGGTTGGCCCACGCTCGGCAGTGACCACTTCTGCATCTAACTTAAAGGAATCGAGCACGCCTTGCAAAATTTTACCCAGCTGAGCGATCTCTTCGCGATTGTCATTACGAACTTTGTTATCGCTCTTCACCAGCAGTTTAATCGACGGCAATGATTTCAGCAGCGGCGTACGACGCGACTTAACATTTTCGGATTTCTCTTCTTCGGTTTCGATACGTGCCGAAGTCGCTTCTTTTACTTTGCGGATGCCCGGCAAGAATCCGCCTTCGCTAGTAGCCGTTTTGGCTTTTACTGGCGCTACAGCAGTCGCCGTAGCCGTTGCTGCGGCAGTCGAAGCTGTACTTGCGCTCGGCGCTGGTTGGCGAGTAACCGCGGTTGGCGCAACTACCTTTGGTGCTGCCGCACCACTTTGATCGTCGTAACCGGGCCCCGTAATCTTAATCCCTGGCTTAGCCTCTGCCGGAGCCGGCGCTGACACCCCGCCATCACTTTCTACGTCGTAAGACGAAAACTGGCTACGCAACCATCCGAAAATAGAGCTGATGCCGCGTGTTGCTTTTTGATGGTTTTCTTTTGCGTCGTCAATAATAGACTCGCTGCCATTTTTGCCCCACGGTATTTCTTGTTGGCGCAAGCGATTAGCACCACTAGCAAGAAGATCGCGCACTAGCGGGATAAACGCCCACTCTGTTGCCATCAACAAGGACAAGCTGACCAGTAAGGCGATAACAATTGTCGTACCCAGTGGTCCAAATACTTCCGAGAGCGTTGGGTAAAAATGACTGCCGAGCCATCCGCCTTGCCCCTGCATGAAAACGTTGGTCGGTGCAGTGTCGCCAATGCCTTGCCCGATGAATGAAACCGATAGCGTTAACAAAAATATTCCGACCAACTTGAAGCCGGCGTAGCCGCTGCTCTCTTCACGGGCCAAACGTGCAATGCCCCAGAACGCTCCGAACCCGGGAGCAACAAAAGCGCCTACTCCGAGGAAAAATAATAAGGAATCGGCGATGGTATAGCCCAAGGCGCCGCACAAATTACCATCTTTGGCACCGCTCTCATAACTCATTAAAGCGCCGAACACGAATAAAGAGGCACATGCTAAGGCAATACCTAATGGCTGTCGCCCTCGGTTACCGTAGAGCGCGTCAAGTGTCGTTTCGAACAGCCACTTAATCCCATTAAATACGAAAATTAGCCCAGCACCAAAAAGTGAAAGGACAGCATTTAAACCTGAAAAAACAAATCCGAACTGCTGCGAGGCGCCGTTCCTTTGCTTGGATTTACGTTTTTTCGATTTCGACTTCTTGCGGGAGGTAGCCACGGATATTATATCGTAAATCCTACGCACCTAAAATTACAGCAAGAAACCGCTAAAACCCTCGGTATTAGTGATTTAATCGGTATATCCAAGTTGCCCCATTGCTTGCATATCGATATCGGAAACGGATTGAACAGCTCCCTCGACCTTTGGCAGGCTATCAAAGAAATTTATCAAGACCGTTTTCAATTCAGACGCCATCTGCGACTGCGCTTCGAGTAAGTTATCGACCTCATTATCATGATATTCAAATAGCTGCTCGTCGCCATCTAAGCGCAGTAAATACTTTAGATTAGAGGTGCGCCATCCGCGCAAACGTTCGTCGCCAAGCGTAGTTTGCTGCGCCTCGAGATAGACACTACGCTCGGTATAGGGCATCCCGCCCGTTGAATACGCCAATTGCAGCGGATACGCCGCTACATCTTGTGGGGCCATCTCTAAATCGTCGCCGGCAGCCAGCAAACAGGTGGGCAAGATATCGAGGTGTGTCACTGTTTCTGACACGCGCATACCGGCGCCCTCACCTTGCGGAAAGTGAACTACTAGCGGAATATGCTGCGTCGCTTCAAACAATGAGGGCACGTGGTTATAGTGGATGCCGCCTTCGCCAAAACATTCTCCGTGATCAGATGTCAGAATTAACAAAGTGTTTTCGAGATTTGGATCACGTTTTTCTAGCTCAATCAACAGTTCGCCAAAGAAGCTATCGAGCATGGCGATTTCAGCGCGGTAACGCGCCATCGAGTCGGCATCATTAGGATCGAAAGCTGCCGGTAGCGCCGAATCTTTGCGCTGCATTGCAATTTTTTCGAACTCCGGGCTTGGCTGGTACGGAGCGTGCGCATCATAAAGATGCAAAAACATAAAATATGGCCGCTCGGCATCTTGCTGCTCTAGCCAATTGAGGGCGCGTTGTTGCACGATTGGGCCCGCCGTAAATGACTTAGGTGAGCCCTTTAGTAATGGAAACAACAAGCCTGCCCAAAAAACTTCGCGTGGGCTCAATTGCTTGAAACGGATCATCGGCTGATTACTCATGCGATCGTTATATTCGTTGAAGCCCTGCTGTAATCCGAAGCGCCCGAGCATGGGATACGATGAAACAAATCCGCCGGTGGCGTAACCTTTAGCTGACAACATTTCTGGCAAAGTGTCGACCGACTCTGGAATCATTGACAGCACGTTGGTGCGCATTCCGTTGCTTGGTGGCAACAGTCCACTTAACATAATGGAATGCTCCGGCCCCGTAATCGGAGTATGGGCGACGGCGTCTTCAAAAACCACGCTGCGCTTTGCGAACTTATCTAGATTCGGAGTATCTAAGCCGCTGCCGCCATACAAAGACAGCACGTCAGCACGAACCGTGTCCCAGCTTAGGAGCACGATATTGGGAGCGCCGGTGGGCGGAGTAGTTGTTGAGACTGAAGTCGTGTGGATTTGCAGCGGGGCAAATCCGGCAAAACCAAACAAAGCGATGGCCGGCACAAAAAGCACTTTTTGCGCTAATCCTAATTTCAAAGCGATGACATTCGGCGTGAATTTTATAATCAAAAACATTGCCACAACACCAACCAAGAGCTGCGGCGCAATGCGCGACAATTCGTTGGCAAAGACGTTGCCAAGAATCACCATAAACGCCCTGAATACAAGACAGCCAATTACGACCTTATGAAGTTTTTGTTCGCTGACTAGCCGCTTCACTAGCAGCAGAAGCCCTGCGTAAAATGGAAAAGGTATTACTATCACGCATGCCAGTACCAAGCCACTGGTGAGAACGACAGAACCCATTGCAACTTGAATCCATTCAAAAGCCATCATCGCAAGCATTGCTTTGCGCAGAAACAGTAATTGTTGTTGTTTAGACATCGTTATTTGTAAGTATATATTCGACCAATTCGGTTGCTAGCACTGATTTAGCACATGGGCCTAATGGGTATCGGCTAGTGGGTGACAAGATCAACAGTTGTGAGGCGTCGGCGCCTTGCGCAGACGGAGCATTTAAACATATCAAATCTAGGCCTTTCGAATCAAGTTTTTTGCGAGCGTAGCCTTCGCCGTTTTCGGATTCTAGAGCAAAACCTACGACTAAGCGCTTACCTTTCGTTGCCGCCAATGTTTTGACGATATCTGGATTAGCCTCTAACTCGATCGTTAAAACTTCTGAGCTGCTCTTTATCTTTTGCTGCTGTGTTTTACTTGGACGATAATCACTTACCGCAGCAACGGCAATGAGGGCATCACACGAACTCCAGCTTTTTTGACAGGCTTCTAACATTTGCCAAGCCGATTCGACCTGTACAGCCTCAACCCCAATAGGTACTGGCAAACAAGTTGGGCCACTCACCAACAACACTTCATGCCCAGCAGTGACCAACGCTTCGCAAATCGCGTAACCCATTTTGCCACTCGAGCGGTTAGACAGAAATCGCACCGGATCTATAGCTTCACGCGTCGGGCCAGCAGTAACTAAGAAACGCGCCATTAGCCAAGCATGCCTGTAATGACAGCGAGGACTTCGTCGGTTTCTAGCATGCGGCCATCGCCCCGTTCTTGGCATGCGGTTACACCACTGACCGGACCCAGCTGCTGCCAGCCATCGTCTTGCAACTGTTGCAAATTACGCTGCACCGCTGGGTGCGCAAACATCTCGGGATTCATTGCCGGGACGATTAACCTTGGGATATCTTGGCTAATAGCTAGCGCTAAAGTGCACAGCAAATTGCCCGCTAAACCATTGGCGAGTTGCCCAATCGTATTCGCTGTAGCTGGCATAATGATTAGCAGTTCGGCTTGGCGAGCCACAGAGATGTGCTCCATTCCAGACGGGTCAAGCTGCGAATCGTCGTGCGTAATTGCCGTCACGCCAGTTAAGCAAGAGAACTGCAACTCAGTAACAAACTCGCCGGCTGCCGGAGTTAATACCACCTGCACCCGATGCCCGAGTTGCGTTAACTGTGAAGCACAAGCCGCCGCCTTAAAGCAGGCCGCCGAACCAGTTACGCCTAGAAGAATATTAGCCATTGTTGTTTTGCGTAGCGTAGCCAAGAATATTTACAGCCTCGGCAAACATTTGATCAAAATTATCGTTGAGCAATTGATGGTCGTATTTATCTGCAAAGCTAAGTTCGTGATCGATCACTTTAAGACGCGTTGCGATTTGTTCTTCAGTCTCGGTATCACGATTACGCAAACGCTCAATTAATATTTCGCGCGATGGCGCCATTAAAAATATAGAGACCATCGGTAATCCACAATCGAGCAATTGTTGTGCGCCTTGCACATCTACTTCTAGAACGATGTCGTGCTCGGCAGCGAGTGACGCTTCGACCTTAGCGCGCAAAGTACCGTAATAATTTCCGTGTACTGTGGCCCATTCAAGAAATGCATTGTCGGCGACCCCTTGCTCGAATTCTTGCTTCGAGATGAACGTGTAATCGCGGCCGTCTACTTCGCCATGACGTGGTTGGCGCGTGGTAGCGCTAACAGAAAAATCGACGCTTGGGCATTCAATTAAGCGTTTCCATAGGGACGACTTGCCCGATGCCGTGGGCCCTGAAAGAACGACGACGCGACCTTTACTCGACATTTGCAACCTGCTCTTTTAGTTGTTGTACGCAGATTTTCATTGCGACTACTATTTCTGACAACTTTGCATCTGCCGACTTATTACCCAAGGTTGTCACCTCGCGATGGCATTCTTGCAGCATAAATTCAAACTCGCGACCGATTGCCGCGCCCTTCTTGATTGTTGTGCGTAGTCGTTCAATATGTATTTCGAGACGCGCGATTTCTTCTTGAATATCGGCACGCTCGGCCAAGGCAATGATCTCGCGGCTGAGATCGTAATTTGCCTTTTCTTTAGCGACTTCTAGAGCCTGATCAACACGTAGTTGGTATTTGGCTGCAGCATCTTTTACAGCCAATGGTGCGCGGCGCACCGCACGTTGCACTAGCTTCTCTAGGCTTTTTATCAACCGCAACATTTCTTTTGCCAAGCGCTCGCCCTCTTTGTTGCGAGAATCTTGCAAAGCGACAACCGCTTCGTTTACGGCTTGCTTTATATTACGCTCTATAGAGCGCGACAAACCTCCGGTGCTACGTGCCGCATGCATCGCGCCGGGCATAGAAATCAAATCTTTCAACGTTGGCGAAACGACCTCGAGCCCTAATTTTTTCTCGGTGCTTTTCCAGGCAGACAAGTACTTCTTTAGCACTTTCTGATCAAACTCAACAGTATCGTCGTGGCTGCGGCGCACACTAACAAAACCTGTTATCGAGCCGCGCGTTAAAGCCGCGCGTAATTGAGCTTCGACTTTAGATTCGTACTCGAGCAAATCAGATGGCATGCGTAATTTACAGTGCAAGCCCTTGCCATTAACCGAACGAAACTCGGCCTTTATCGACAGCTCGCTAGTCTCGACTTGTCCGCGACCGAAACCGGTCATGCTAGCGATTGGGGTCTTAGTCTTTTTAACCATAATTAAATATTAGGACGGCTGCCCGGTTTGTAAGCCATGCCATGCTCGTCACTGGCGCACAGTGGGCATTCTTCGGCAGTGTAAGATGGCACATCTACCTCGATGCAGCTGTAATAATTGACTTCGCCGCCGAATGGATTATCGATACCACTGCGGTTAACAATCGAAGCCGCAGAAATGTTTTTAATGCCCATTTCGCGCAACATCGTCACGACTTCGCCGGCAGATTTGCCAGTGGTGACAACATCTTCTGCAACTAGCACGCGTTCGTGAGCTTTGATTTCAAAACCACGGCGCAAATCAAAACCACCTTCTGCAGCACGCTCGGCGAACAAGCCACGCACACCAAATGCGCGTGCGAGCTCGTAACTAAAAGTTACGGCGCCCATCGCCGGACCAATCACTACATCAAACGGTTTTTCGTCGCCCACTTGCTTGCGAATTTTATCTGCTAAATCGCCACAGACCTGCGCTGCCAAGTCAGTGTATTGCAACAAACGTGCACACTGCACATAGCGTCCGGCATGGCGTCCGGATGAAAGCAAAAAATGGCCCTCAAGCAATGCCTCTGATTGACGCAATGCTTTATCGGTGCGATCGGAAATTGCAGACATCGTAGTTACCACGACTTACTGCTGAGGATCTACTGGCGCGCCTATTGGCTGCACAGTATTATCGAATTCAAGAGCTGTACCTGCATTAGAATCTTCTGATGTCCAGTGTAGTGACATCGCAGAAAGCACGAACACTAAGAAAATAATAAAGGTTACCTTGCTAACACCGCCGGCGCGTACGCCGAAAGTTTCTGAACCGGCGCCACCAAGTGCGCCACCAAGGCCTCCGCCTTTGCCTTCTTGAACCAAGATGACTAAAATTAGCAATAAAGCTGAAATGAAGAAAAGTGTGTAAAGTAAGAATTGCATGGTATGCGTTGTTTAACTTAATGCGCTTGCAGCATTAATGATTGGAGAGAAGTCGTCGCCAGAAAGAGATGCGCCACCAACAAGGCCGCCGTCTACATCTGGTTGCGACAGGAGTTCGTCAGCATTACTGCCTTTCATCGAACCACCGTAAAGAATTTGCATTTGCTGTGCCGCCTCAGAACCTAAAAGGTCTTCGACTATGCGGCGGCATTCGGCATGAGCCTCTTGCGCAATTTGCGGCGTTGCTGTCTCGCCGGTACCGATTGCCCACACTGGCTCATAGGCTATAGTAACACGTGACGTTTGAGTAGGTTTAACCACTTTCAGCACTTTTAACTGGCGCGCCAACACCTCAAAGGTTTGACCCGAGTTTCGCTCGTCTATGGTTTCGCCAACGCACAACATCACGTCAATCTTGGCGCGTAATGCGATTTTTACTTTTTCGAAAATCATCGCATCGGTTTCACCAAAGATGTGGCGGCGCTCGGAATGGCCAAGCATCACAACTTTTACACCCATGTCGCGCAGCATATAAGGCGAGACTTCACCAGTGAAGGCGCCCTCTTTTTTGCCGTAACAATTTTGCGCGCCCAAGATAACATTGCTATCTTTAATATTACGACGCACGTGATCGAGATGCACATGCGCAGGAAACACGGCTATCTGTACCGCATCGCTTGCCTTATCTGCAGCTGCAACAATATCGCGCGCTAAAGTAGAAGCGCGACGCTTTGTTAGGTGCATTTTCCAGTTACCGGCTATGTATTTGGCTCGGGACATTTGACTGATTATCTAGTTAGGAGGGGAGTGGATGTTTTGTCAAAAACAGCTAGCACTGCATTAAGACGTGGCAATGTTTGCGCAAAGTCTTCAATGCTTAGCGCTTGATCAGCATCTGACCACGCATGCTTAGGCTTGTCGTGAACTTCGACTAAAAATCCGTCGGCGCCAGCAGCGGCTGCAGCGCACATCATTGGAGGAACCAAGTCAGCTCGACCGGTACCATGCGAAGGATCAACGATTACTGGCAACCCAGTCTTTTGCTTGAGTAAAGCCACCGCTGATAAATCTAAAATATTGCGAACTTCTGGATCAAAATGGCGTAGCCCGCGTTCGCACAACACGATGTTGTCACAACCGCCAACAGCCACGTATTCGGCGGCATACAAAAACTCTTTAACGGTGGACGCCATTCCGCGCTTTAACAGCACTGGCATCTGTGACTGCCCCACCTCTTTAAGTAAAGATGAATTAGACATGTTGCGTGAACCAATCTGTAGCATGTCTGCGTGCTCGGCAACCAGTTCAATGTCGCGTGGGTCTAAGACTTCGGTGACGATAGCCATACCTGTCTCTTTCGCAACAGCCGACAAAATCTCGAGTCCTTTTGCGCCTAGTCCTTGAAAAGCATACGGCGAAGTGCGTGGTTTGAATGCGCCTGCACGCAGGGCGCGTACGCCTAATGCCGACAGCTTTTGGGCAATGCCCAACATCGAGTCGTAATCTTCGACGGAGCACGGGCCGGCAATAATGCATGCCGAACCATTACCAAACACTGCTTCACCAACGCTTACTTGCTTATTGGCAATTTCACTAACCGTAAACGGTGGTGCGTTTTCAGCATTTACAGCTAAGATTTCTGGCCACTGCTGCAATGCTAAAATCGCTTGCTGCGGCGCGTCGCCTTTAAAATACAGAACTTGAGAATCGGCCTCTACAGGCACCCAATCACCACCAAACTCTTGGCTCCAGGCCTCAAGCTTTTGTAGGAAGGACGCTCGCGGTGCGGCGTCTAATTGTTTAGTGCGAAGTTGGTACACGGAAAACAGGCGCAAATGATATGTTTTCCCACAAAAATCGTCAATAAAGAAGCGAGAAATACCTCAAAATGCTATGATTTCCACCCAATGGACCGCATACAGAAAGAAGAAAACGAATCTAAGCTGCTACATTCAGCCGCAAGCCGCTCTGCCGAATCTGCAGGACGGGCATTTACCGAGCAAACCGACCCTTGGCGCACGCGCTACGAGCGCGATCGCGATCGCATTATTCACTGCTCTGCGTTCCGGCGGCTGATGTACAAAACACAGGTTTTCGTTAATCACGTTGGTGATAATCAACGCACGCGCTTAACCCATTCTTTAGAAGTAACACAAGTGTCGCGTTCGCTGGCTAACGCACTTAACCTTAACGAGTCACTATGCGAGTCCATTGCACTGGCGCACGATCTGGGGCATCCACCTTTTGGTCACTCTGGCGAAGTATTGATAAACAAAAAAATGGCTGAGCATGGTGGGTTCAAACACAACCGCCAATCGTTGCGCATCGTTGATGTTTTAGAGCAGCGCAGCCCAGAATACCGCGGACTAAACTTAACGGAAGAGACTAAAAACTGTTTGAAAAAACACGAAGAAGTCATCGAGCCTAATAGCGGCAAAAAGCTTAGATTCCCCCTATTAGAGGCCCAATTGGTCGATTTAGCCGATTCTACAGCCTACCACTATCACGACATTGACGACGGCATTCGCGAGAAGATACTCGATCCGGTCAAGATGGAAAGTGATTTAGAAATTTGGGCGATAGCGATTGAAGAATCTCGCAAACGGCATTCCAATCAAAGTGACGGCATCCTTTTATGGAGACGTGCTGCTAACGAAATTCTTGGGATGACGATTGCCGATGTGCGTGAAGAATCGCATAAACGATTGCAAACTGCAGAAGGCTTGTCTGCAATAGAAGCGCAAATGTCTGACCAGCGCTTGATCGGGCATTCGGAAAAATTCAAAAGCATGGTTGCCGATATGCATAAGTATCTCTACGAGAATATGTATTTCAATGAAGACATCAATTGGCATGTGCGCCGCGCCACCGATTTACTGGATAAGGTTTTTGACGCCGTGCTCGAAAATCCGCAGCATGTGCCCGACCGTTTTCGCGAGACAGCCGACAGCCTAGAGCACGCTGTTTGCGATTTCGTTTCCGGGATGACCGACCGCTATGTTTATTCGATAGCGCGCACTTTAGGCGTATTGCCGCCTTATTAAGTTAAAGCCAGATAAAGCCGTCGCCGTCGCGCGGGTCTGGCATCCGCGTACCCGGCACAATATCTGGCGCTTGCGGACGTAATCCGCCATCGCCACCCTCCGCCGCCCGCAGCCACTCTTGCATGACGCGCAATGCGGTGGTCACGGCATTCTCTAGATCGAGGTTCATCGCTAAATAACAAGTCACTAGACTTGATAATGCGCATCCCGTGCCATGGACGGCGCCAATATTGTCCAGCCGTGTATGCCGAAACTCGAGCGCTGGACGCCCGCGTGCCTCAAGTACGTCACTAATATAGTCGGGATGCTCGCCGCTCTCGAAAACGGCAAATGGATCGGCGTGCCCGCCCTTACGCAATATCGCAGCGCATTCTAAGTAGCTCTTGCCGCTGCCATATTCGATGGCATTGGGTGTCGCCAGCGTAACCATCGGCAACAAGCGCTCTTCGGCCAGCTTTACTCCGGCAGCCGTATTCAAGAAAACGCCGTGCTTAGATTTGCTAGCGCTGGCAACCGGATCAAAAACGATGGGCAGCATCTTTTGCCATGGATCTAAAACCTCTATGACCACTTCGGTAATCAAGGCGTCGCCAAGCGCGCCTACCTTCACAGCATCGATGCCATCGGATAAGGCCTCAAGCATGCTGCGTCCTACGACTTCGCGATCGATTAGCTCTACCGACTGTAAGCCATCAACCGTTTGCACGGTATGCATTGTTGGCGCCAAATGCGCGTGGCAGCCCAGCGCTTTTGCCACGGCGAAATCCGTTTCTAGACCAGCCCCCATGCCGGCATCATTGCCACCAACACATAAAATAGTGACGGGGCGCAACGGGTTTCGCATCTATTCTTTAGTTATGAAGTCGGACATGATGCTGTATCCACAGTCGACGTATAGAATCTCGCCGGTGATGCCCGAAGCCATGTCACTTAATAGGAATGTGCTCGCCTTACCGACGTCTTCGCCAGTAACATTGCGGCGTAGCGGTGCAGCAACTTGCTGAATATCGACCTTGTCTTTGAAGCCCTTAACCACTGAGGCTGAAAGAGTACGGATCGGGCCAGCAGAAACCGCATTAACGCGGATTCCTTTCGGGCCTAAATCGTTCGCCATATAGCGCACAGAGGCCTCTAGAGAGGCTTTAGCAACACCCATCACGTTGTATGAAGGCACTGCGCGGACCGCGCCAAGGTACGAAAGTGTGAGCAACGAAGCGTCTGCTGCGAGCAGATCTTCGGCAGCACGCGCGAGTGCTACAAACGAAAATGTAGAGATATCGTGTGCCAAGCTGAAGCCATCACGCGAAGTATCTAAGAAGCGACCTTCTAGATCGCCACGCTTAGCAGTTGCAATGGCATGCACCAAAAAATCTACTTCGGGCATCGTTACTTTAATTTCGGCCATCGCAGCGGCGATAGCTTCATCGGAAGAAACATCGCAGATAATAGGAGTAGGCGCGCCCAAACGTTCGGCCAAAGGACCTACCTTACGCATGAACCTCTCGCTGGCGATGGACAGTATGACCTCGGCCCCTTGGTCAACAGCTTGCTTAGCGATGTGCCATGCCAAGCTATGCTCATTAGCCACGCCGAAGATTATTCCTTTCTTTCCTTTTAACATCATGCTAGAGAAAGCTTAACAAAACCAAGAACTATATTACACTGATATATGTGGACTCTAGTGAGAGCAGTCTCAGCCACCTTGAGGACGTCCTTGGTTATCGTTTTCGCCAGCGTAATTTACTACGCCGCGCGCTTGAACATTCTAGCCACAGTGCCGACCACAACGAAAGGCTTGAATTTTTAGGTGACGCGGTACTTGACCTCGTCATTAGTGGTTGGCTATTTGCCAAATTTCAGCACCAACGCGAAGGACGGCTCACCGAATACAAATCGATGCTGGTTTCACGCAGCACTTTAGCGCGGGTTGGCATGCGCCTCGGACTTAGCGAGTACCTAAAGGTTGGCGAGGGATTAAAACAGCGCCGGCAATTGCCCGCGTCTTTAAGCGGCAACGCTGTCGAAGCTATTCTAGGTGCGATTTATCTTGATGCGCCGCGCACTTCGGTCTTGGCTATTTGTGATGAAATTATTCTGCGCTGGTTACAGCCAGAAATAAATGATGTGCCACGACGCTATGCCCAAGCGCAGGCCAAACAAAATTTACAAGTTGTAGCGCAAAAATATTTTGATTGTCTACCCGAGTATACGATTGACGAACAAGACGCGTCGATATCTAACGCACCCTTTATGGCAAGCGTAAAAATAAATGACCGACAACTCGGCAGCGGCAAAGCATCTTCCAAAAAACGCGCGGAGCAGCAAGCCGCGTGGCAAGCGGTGTTGCTATTACGCGAAGAAGAAAACTTCGAGGAGTTAAACGATCAAGAGTAACCCGACCATCGCTTTACTGCGAAGCACGCCATCCTTTATTGCATTAAATAAAAGATGGACGCAAACCCAATCTACTTCTTTAAATTGGGGAGGACTCTGGGGGTCGTCCAAATCATTGTTGGTCGCGGCCATCTCGCAAGAGTTAGGGCAGCCACTGTTAGTGATTTGTCCCGACGCCAATACTGCGGCTTGCTGTTACGACGATTTATTATCATGGGGATGCGGCGCCACCATGTTTCCGGCGCGCGAATCTTCTCTTGGTGCCGAAGCTGAAGTTCTACGCGAACGCCATCATGCTCTAAACTTAGCTCGACGCGATGGATATTGCGGAGTACTGGTCGCACCACTATCCGCATTAATTCAAGCGGTGCCAAGTCGTGATGATCAGTCGGGGTTTTTCGAACTCAAAGAAGGCATGACTCTCGAAGCAGATGACTTCGCTAAATTATTAGTAGCCGCTGATTTCGAACGCGTCCCCGCGATTACTAGTGCCGGAGAATTTTCGCGACGCGGCGATATTCTAGATTTCTATGCGCCAGCCATCGGCGAACCTTTACGTTTAGAATTTTTTGACAACGAGTTAGAAAGTATTCGTGTTTTTGATTTAAGCACTCAGCGCACGCGCCATATATTACGCGCAGTTGAAGTCCCTTTAAATCAGAAACTCGATGAGGCCGCCAACGGTAACGACACTTTGCCTTTGGAAATACTTGATGACAAGATGCGCGTCATCGTCATTGAACCGAGCGCCGTTGACGACCAATTCGACCGGCTACGCTTTCTCGGCGCTAACGCGGTTAGCTCGCTCAACCGTTTGCAACAGCAACTTACGCAGCGCGCTGTTTTGGGTTGCGCAACCTTGCCTGGCACCGATGGCTCTTTGTCTACTCTAAGTGTTGAAGAGTACTGTCAAGGAGTCGCCGAGGGTTCGGCGCTATTAGCCACCCGTGCTGCCGAAGGAGAAAACGCGCGCATCATTTGTTCGACGCCTGCCGAATCAGACCGCTTACAACAAGTGCTAGACGACAATTCGCGCGCCTCGCATAAAATCGTATTGCATGCTGGTTGCCTAACGCAGGGATTTAGAATACCCGAAGCACGGCTTACGGTTTTACATCACCGCGAGTTGATTCCGGGACATGGCGTGCACCGACCACGTCCACGTAATAATGCGCACAACAGCGAAGCAATTAATGTGGCGACTTCGCTAAACGCTGGAGATCTAGTGGTGCATGCTGTACATGGTTTAGGGCGCTTCCGCGGCATTGATCGCAGTGACAATATTAAACAGCATCAAGATTTTTTGCTGATCGAGTTTGCTGAAGGCGCAGAATTAAAAGTCCCCGTCTCGCGCATTGATTTAGTGGAACGCTATATCGGAGCTGGCGGCGGCAACCCCACTCTCGACCGTATGGGTTCTGGTTCTTTCTCTAAACGTCGCGACAAAGCAGTTAATGCCGTCGAAGATTTGGCCGCGCAAATGTTAAGCACTCAGGCTCAACGACACTCTGCGCCCGGCTTTGCTTTTACAGATATCGGCACCGAGCAACGCGAATTCGAAGCCTCGTTCCCATGGACTGATACTCCTGACCAAGCGCACTGCACTCAAGAAATTCATGATGACTTATCAGCGCCGCGCCCAATGGATCGTTTGCTATGTGGCGATGTAGGCTTTGGTAAAACCGAGCTCGCGGCACGCGCTGCATTTCGCGCGATGATGTCTAACAAACAAGTCGCGCTGCTAGTGCCTACCACCGTACTTGCCGAACAACATTATCGCAGCATGTTACAACGCTTCGCCGATTGGCCGATACGCATTGAATTACTGTCGCGTTTAGTAAAGCCAGCGCGGCAACGCGAAATCATTAAAGACTTGCAAAACGGTGACGTCGATTTCGTGATTGGCACGCATCGCATTTTGTCGGCTACGGTTACGTTCTCCGATCTCGGTTTAGTCATCATTGACGAAGAGCAACGTTTCGGGGTACGACATAAAGAACTCCTAAAAGAAAAACGCGCGCAAGTAGATGTACTCACTTTAACCGCCACCCCCGTACCGCGTACTCTGCATATGGCGATGGCCGGAATTCGCGATATCAGTTCGCTAAGCACCGCTCCAGTTGGTCGGAAAGAAGTGCATACCGAAATTCGTCACGACGATGATACCTTGTTAATGACGGATGCTATCCAGCACGAGTTAGCTCGCGGCGGGCAAGTTTTCTTTTTACACAACCGCGTGAAAACTCTTGGCCTCATCGCCGAGAAATTACAGCGCATGGTGCCGCATGCCAGAATATTGCAAGGCCACGGTCAAATGCATGCCGGCGAGTTAAACGAAACCATGAACACTTTTATTGATGGTAATGCCGATATCTTGTGCGCCACCACCATTATCGAAAGTGGGCTCGACATCCCCAACGCCAATACTATTTTCGTTGACCAGGCGCAGCGTCACGGACTTGCCGACATGCACCAACTCCGCGGACGCGTTGGACGATCGGAGCGACGCGGCTATTGTTATTTACTCATCCCAAAGGGAAACCCATTGCCGCTTGATGCGCGCCGTCGCCTAAAAGCTATTGAAGAAATGCGTTACCTCGGTGCCGGATTCCAATTAGCTATTCGCGACTTAGAAATTCGTGGTGCCGGCAACCTGCTGGGCTCAGAACAATCGGGGCACATCAACGCTGTCGGCTACGAAACCTATCGCCGCTTATTACGCGATGCGGTAGCGCGCATGAAGAAAGACAAGCAGCATTTACGTAAGCGCCGTCACCAGCATCCCTGTGATATTCGCATCGGTGTTGACGCTTCAATATCGCCTGAATACATTGCCGACGAATCAACCCGCATCGAAATGTTGCGCAAACTAGATGGCGTCCGCGCAATCGAAGGCGTTGATGGCTTTATGCAGATCGTACGTGACCGCTTCGGGCCCCCGCCACCCGAGCTAGAGGTTTTGGCAAAACTGTTTTACTTAAAGAATCAACTTGGCGCTGCCGGCTTAAGCTCTCTGCATTTTGTGGACGACTATCTAGCCTGTACTATTCGTGATGCACAGCGCTTCGAACGCTGTTTTGCGAAATCCAAAATTGAATTCCGGATGATGTCGGTGAATAAAACACGCTGGATGCTGGCAAAGCGACAAATGAGCGCCACTCAAGTTCTTGAGCTATTGTTGCGCACAAGTATGATATTGGCGTGAAAACCTCTCACATCCTTCTAGTTTTGGGGGCGCTACTGACTTTTGCGCCATCGATCTCCGCACTGCAGCAAGACACTATTGATGACTCGATTTTAATTCAAATCGACGATCATATTATCACCACGCGCGACATCGAAGAAATGGGCATGCGCTTAACGCACATGAGCCCAGATATTGATGAGAATGCTATTGCGGGTGCCGCGGTAAGTCGACTCATTCAGCAAGCTTTGTTTATGCATGCCGCACAATCTATGCAGCTCCCGCTTGATGTCTTTGAAACCGCCACCAACGACCACATTGCCGATGAGATACAGCGCCTTGGCTCGTACGAACTGTTTCTAGAAGCTAAGAAGCAAGAGCTAAGCATCGACAACGTCAATGCCTATCACGATTTCATCCTTAATGATTTCGTCAAGTCACAAGTGCTGAGTGTGGTCACGGGCCAGAACCCGACCAAGAACAAAGGCTTTCTCATTTTGCCCGAGCCTTCTCCTGCAGAAATCCGTCGTGCATACAAAGAGAACGAAAGCTATCGTCAGTCACCTGCCATTCTTAAATGGAATTACCTGCGCTTTATGCCGTCACGTAACGACAAGCAAAGCCCAGCCGAGCGTGCGCTCCAAGCGACCGACTCTTTCAACAACAAAGAAATTAGTGTTGGGCAGCTGATTGCTCTAGCGGATAGCAAAATAAGCCGCGAAGGCGTTTCTGAGGATTCTGCCGAGTGGGTTAGTTCTTTCTTAAAAACTGCCAAAAATCACGACGTTTTAGTGAGACCTGCTACAGCAAGTGGCGTGGTTGCGGTATTGCTTGCAGTAGAAAGTATGCCGGCCACCATCTACGACTTCAAAACTGCGCAACCATCTATTCGCAAAGATCTTATGAGGAAATCTCGCGGCGAGGCTATCGACAAATTTTTCGTCGATACTGCCAGCGCTGTTGATGTTTGGGTAAGCGACGAGGTCCCTGGCTTAAAAGCTTTCGTCTCCCAAATCATTGGTCGAGATATTCCCGCAAATAACTCGGCAGAACTGTAAAATACTGCTCCTTTAGTGAACCACAGCATTAAGTTGCGCGTTGTCCTTAAGAATCATGACTGAACAACAAGAATTAGAGTTTGAAAGCGACTTGCGCCCCTGGGAAGTCGAAACAACCTTCAACGATGTGTTAGCCCAACAGCTAGCGCACGCCCCTTACTTCATTGCTTCTATCGTTCTACACTTTTTGATCGGCCTCATTGTTGCCGGCATTATGGTGTTGACCGCTAGCCCAGAAGACGATGTACCCACACTAGTAGCTGCTCCTCCGCCGCCTCCACCTGAGGTCGAAGAAGAGGAAGAGCCTGAGCCTGAGATTATTGAAGAGCCTATTGAAGAGCCAGTAATCGTTGAATCCGATCTAGAAGAAGTTGTCGAGCAAGAAACTTTGCAAGACGACGGCGACCCCGACATGAATGCTGATTCAGCCTTCGACTCTGATGCCTGGAACAACGATGTTGGTCTCGGTGGCGGCGCTGGTGGCAAGATGGGCGGACGCGGCGGACGTGGCGGCGGCGGCGGTTCCAAAACCGAAGCTGCTGTGCAAGACGCCCTTAAGTGGCTACGCGACCATCAGTCCTCTTCTGGTTTCTGGGATGCCGATGAATTCATGTACAACGATGTTTACCCTGACAAGCCACAATCTGATGGCCACGGTAACCCAGTTGTAGACGTTGGCCTAACCGGCCTGGCTTTACTTGCTTTCCTTGGCAACAACCACACCATGGATAAGGGTAAGTTCAAAAACGTAGTCAAGTCTGGCATCAACTGGTTGAAAGATCAGCAAGGCGATGGGGGCTTGTTCGGCGAAGAGGTCGGCAACCCAACACTTTACAACCAATCTATTGCCACAATTGCGATGGGCGAAGCTTACTACTTCTCTAATCAGTCGCCATTACTTAAACGCCCTATGAAGAAGGCGATTAACGTATTGGTTAAGGCGCAAAACCCTTACAACGCTTGGCGTTACTCACTCGAGCCAAATAACGACAATGACTCGTCGATTACTGGCTGGATGGTGTTCGCGCTTAAGAGCGGCAAAGACAATAAAATCAATATCGACAAAGGCGCCTTTGATGGCGCTGAAAACTGGTTCAAGACCATGACTGACACCAACACTGGGCGTACCGGATACGCTTGGGGTGACGGCGGCGGCGGAGTAGGCTCACTGCCATCACGTCCTGCTAAGTACATGGAAAAGTTCCCGGCGAATAAGTCTGAAGCCTTAACTGCTGTGGCACTGTTGTCACGCATGTTTATGACTGACGAGAAAGAGGTTACTAAATGGAGCGAGCATCCGCAATATGCCATGCTTAAGAAGCAGGCCGAGCTGATTGCGTCTAAGCCACCGGTATGGGACGAAAACGACGGCTCAATCGATATGTACTACTGGTACTACGGCACTTTCGCCATGAAGCAATGGGGCGGCAGTCTCTGGGAAGACTGGAGAAAGTCTATCGAGAAAGCATTGATTCCGACTCAGCGTAAAGAAGACAAAGAAGATAACTACTATGGTTCATGGGATCCAGCTGGTCCTTGGGGCGAAGAAGGCGGACGCGTTTACTCAACTGCAATTTGTGCTTTGATACTCGAAGTGTACTACCGTTATGCTCAAATTCTTGGTGCTCGCTAAAGTTTAGCGTGCATAAAAAAACAGCCCAGGCAATGTGCCTGGGCTGTTTTCGTTTTGTAGGTATCCGTTATTTAGCGAATAGCGTTCACCGCGCGTGCCAAGATTGACTTCTTGCGTGCAGCAGTGTTTTTATGGAGTTGATTCCATTTAACATTTTTGTCAATCAACTTAACAGCAAGTTGCATGTTTGAGTCTGCTGTTTCTATATTGCCTGCCTCGACGCTCTCGAGTGTATTAGCAATGTATGTACGCATGATCGAACGGCGACCGCGATTACGTTCGCGACGCTTGAGGCTCTTCTTTAAAGAAGCTTTTGCTGACTTGGTGTTTGGCATGATTTAGTATCCCTACAAAAATTAGGTCGGATATTTTAATAAAAGCCTGCGAAAGTGCAAGCCCTAGATTAAGAATCTTCTCCGAGAGCTGCGCGGCGGAAGGCATCGGTGTCAAGGCCCGACGCACTCTCGTCACCATACTGCTTATTCTGCAGGGCCTGCTCGGCAGCTAAGTTTTTACGTGCGCGCATCGCTGCGGTGTCACGCGGGTTGATGTCAAGGGCCACCTGGTAATGGCCTAGGGCCTCTTCTATTTCACCATGAGCAGCAGACAAGTCGCCTGCTGCGCGGGCTGCTGCCCCTGAGAGCTTGGCTAAGGCGCTATAGGCGCCGAGTGCGGCACTGGCATATCCGGCCCTTTCTAGCGCGTCAGCCCAAGAAATGCCTTTCTTTACAGAATGAGGGTCGCGCATGAAAGCGCGGCGCATCGAACGGGCTTCGCCATCAGGATTTCTGATGAGTTTCTGGAATTGCGCTGCAAAAGAGGCAGGTCCAGAGCCAATTTTGCCCAGCAATTTAGATTTTTCGCCGGCACACGCTAAAACAGCTTTAGCCAGTAAGTTGGCCGCACGCTGCTCTCCGGGCGCGAAATCGAGCACTTGATCACATAATTCTGCTGCAAAATCAGGCTGGCCTTTATCTAATGCCTGCTCTGCTCTATCTAAGTGTTTCTTTAAATTCATGATGCGTTATCCTATGGGTAGAAATAATCAACCATGGACATTGTACTCTACCCTGACCCGCGCCTTCGTGCGAAAAATAAGACCGTCGACATCTTCGACGCGTCTCTAGCTCAAATTTCTCGCGATATGTTTGAATTGATGTATGTGACTAAAGGCGTAGGATTGGCCGCGCCGCAAGTGGGGCTTAATATCCGGCTTCTAGTCTTTAATGCAAAGGGCGATGCCGCCGATACCGAAAGCGAAATTGTGCTGTGCAACCCGAAGATAAAAAGCAAGAGCAAAGACAAGGAGTCTGCCGAAGAAGGATGCCTATCGTTCCCGCAGATATTCGGTAACGTTTTGCGCCACACATCGATAGTTATCGAAGCGCAGAACCTTCAAGGAGAATCGTTCGAGATTACTCTAGAAGATTGGCAAGCCCGCATTTTCCAGCACGAAAATGATCACCTCGAAGGGATGCTATTTATTGATCGCATGACTCCGGTAAGCAAAGAAATGTCTAAAGCTGCGTTGCTTGATATGCGCGAAGACTACGCTGACAATGCAGGTTCTTAACCCTAGCGACTTACCGGCGGATTTTAAAAGCGATGGTTGCGTAGCAACTGTTGGCGTTTTTGACGGAGTGCATTTAGGACATCGCCATGTATTGCAGCAAGTGATCAAGAGCGCGGCACAGCGTAATTGCGCTAGCGTGATGGTTAGCTTCGCACAGCACCCGAAGTCCGTATTACTCGGCCAAGCTCCTGCCACAATCACCAGTCTCGAGCACCGACTGCGTCTATTCGCTGATTGCGGTATTGACGCCACTTTAGTTTTAGACTTCACCGAAGACTTGCGCGCACTAAGCGCCGCCGATTTCGTTAAGACCTTTTTGATAGATGGCCTCGGCTTACAAGAATTGGTGTTTGGCTTCGACTCCAAGTTTGGGCACGACCGCGGAGGAAATCCACTGTCGTTGCGTCCGCTTTCTCAAGAGTTAGGTTTTGACATTACAGAAATCGAACCGCTGCGCATTGATGGACGCGCAGCTTCAAGTACCGCGCTACGCGAAGCCGTCCAGCTTGGTGACTTGCCGACTGCTGAAAAGATGCTTGGCCGCCCCGCTTCCGTTTTGGGTACCGTTGTTCACGGCGAAAAACGCGGACGCCTGCTTGGGTTCCCGACAGCCAACCTTGACTTGCATCACGAGTTGAGTCCGCCGGCTGGCGTGTATGCGTGCATGGTCAAAGTTAATGGCAACAACGATTTAGTCGCCGGCGCGGTAAACATCGGAATGCGCCCCACCTTTGATAAGCTCGAACAAAGCATCGAAGTTTACTTGATTGACTTTAATGGCGATTTGTATGAACAGACTTTAGAAGTATTCTTTTTAGAAAAAATACGCGCTGAACGCAAGTTTGCCAACGTTGACGAGCTGCGGCAGCAAATTACTATAGATGTAAATGCTGCAAAAGCAGTTTGCGCCCAATTTAATAGTGGTAAAAATTAGGGCGACGGGGTATTATTTCGCCCCACGACGGGGGGATAGCTCAGTTGGTAGAGCAGAGGATTGAAAATCCTCGAGTCGGCGGTTCAAGTCCGCCTCTCCCCACCAAAAAACTAAACCGACGACTTAATTGTCGTCGGTTTTATTTTTTGCACCACCGGCCATCATTGCTGCCAAATCTGGAGCGATGGTTGTGCCGGAAGCAGACTTAACTGCTACGAGCTTCGGAGCTACCTTTGGCGCCGGCTTTGGTTTCGCTTCGGCTTTAGGCTCTGCCTTTGGAGCCGCTGCTTCTGCCTTTACCCTTGGTTTCGGCTTTGGTTTCGGTTTCGCTTCCGCCTTGGCTTCCGTCTTAGGTTCTGCATCTGCATCCGTCTTAGGCTTCGGTTTGGCCTTAGCTCTTGGCTTAGGTTTCGGCTTCACTTCTGGCTTAGCTTCGGCTTCTGGCTCTAGAACAGCCACTGCCGTCTCACTAGCCGTTGCAACCTCTGCCTCTGCTCCTTCCGCTGCATCTTCTGGCTTATCAGTCTTTGCCTTACCACGACGCTTAGGTTGACGCTTAACCTTCTTCTTAGCAGCAGGTGCCGCCTCATCAGTAGGCTCTTCATCAGCAGGACTTTCGGCCTTCTCAGGTGCTTCGCCTTTTTCAGGGGCTTCCTTTGAAAACTTAGTGAGTGGCAACGGATCAACTAATTTAGGCTTAGCCGATTCTTCCGTGACAGATTTCTCTTCGACAGAATCATCATCGCCCTTTTCGTTTTCGTTTTCGTTTTCATCCTGACCAGAGCCACCACGACCACGTCCGCGACCGCCACGACGGCGACGACGACGCTGTGGAGTTTCTTCTTCGCTTAGATCGACATGCCCAAGCTTTTTAGCGGCCTCGACATTCTCTAAAGGGATTTCTTCTTCCGCTGCAGCTGCATCACGCTCTTCGTCGCGATCTTCATCACGACTGTCGTCGCGTGCGTCACGAGTATCGCGGCTGCCGCGTGAATCGCGACTGTCACGACTGTCACGACTGTCACGACTGTCACGGCTATCGCGACTGTCACTAGAACTACGACCGCTACTGCGTCCGCGGCTGCGGCTACGACGTTCGCCGCCTTCATCCAACAATTCGATTTCTGGAGGCGTTGGCTTACCGACTAACTCTTCGCCTAAGAATACACTGATGAAGTCTTCGACCTCGTCAAGCGACATCAAAGTCATTTCGAGCATATCAGTAGCGCGTTTACACGTTGCCGAATCTGGTGGACGGATGAGCAACAAGCCCGCAGATGTGCGGTCGGTGCCAAACGTTTTAACCAAACCTTTGAAGCGTGCGCTGTAATCTTGCCAGTGACCTGTTTTACATTCGATCCAGACTAAGCGTCCATCGACGCAAGCCATGAGATCAGCTTCGAATTCGCGACCATCGCTGAACGAACCCTTAACGTTGTACATTAGCTGGAACTTTGCAGGACTAATTGAAGCCCGCAAGCGTTTGCCCATCATTGCGTTAACAAAGATTTCGAGCCAGCCGCCTGTCAAGAACTGCGCAATCTCGCCATCCTTAGTAGGAATAACGCGTAATTGCTTTTTAGGCGCCCGGTGATAGTAGAAATCTTTGAGCATGCCGTGGCGATGCAGCAAAGTACCAAACTGGACGGCAGCTGAACGTTCGCTTTGTGACATTTGATCAATGTCAATGCGCTGGCCGCGGCCATTAGCCACACAGCGTTTAAGCTTTTCGTAAAACGGACTAAGCGCTTTAAAGTGAACACCAAGATGGCGCGCAAGATGCTCGAAAGCTTCGTTGCGGTTGAGGTCGTCTTGACCTTCGTATACCCAAATATCGAGATTCTTTAAGTAGTCGACTAACAAACCCGTTGGGGCATCGTCAGGGACCGGCTTGCGTTCTCGTGGTTTACGTTCTCGTGATTTGCGCAGCTCGCTATTGCGAGAGCTGCTTGCACTATCCGTACTACTTGAGTTGCGACTGCGGTTATTGTCGTCGCGTGATCCGCTGTTGTTGCGTGCGCCACCGGCATTTCTGCCGCCGCGGCGATTGCGGTTACCATTGTCGCGAGCACTACCCTCGGATGACAACGGACTATCCTCCCCACCGAGTGTGCCTCGGAGGAGTGAGATTTCTTCTTTTAAAGCCCTTAATTCTTCGCTGAGTTCAGCAGAAGCAGGGGCTTGGTTCGAGGAGCGACTACGATGTAGGTCGTTATTGTTTGCTCCTGAGAATAAGCGTTGGAACCAGCCCATGTGCGTATTATCAAACTTTCTATTCACATGCGCAAGGGCTAAACGTAAAGTAAGTTAAATGTTTCTGCTTCTTCTGTCCACGGTCTTCATGCAACACCCCGCTAACCATCTCGAAAACGAGACTTCTCCCTATCTTCTGCAGCACGTTCACAACCCGGTAGACTGGTACCCATGGGGAGATGAGGCTATTGAGCGCGCTAAGGCCGAAAACAAGGTCATCTTCTTAAGCATCGGCTATTCGGCCTGTCACTGGTGCCACGTGATGGAGAGAGAGTCCTTCGAAGACGAGAAAACTGCCGCTTATATGAACAAACACTTCATTTGCATTAAAGTCGATCGCGAAGAGCGTCCAGACCTTGATGACCTGTATATGGCTGCCGTCCAACGCATGACTGGCTCGGGTGGATGGCCGATGTCAGTGTGGCTAACCCCCGACTTAAAGCCTTTCT
>JBLINB010000012.1:0-39461 GCA_047638975.1 Myxococcota bacterium | reverse complement strand
GCAACCCACTAAAGCTGCTGCGATAATCCAATTACTGCCGCGTAGCAGTTTGAACTGTAGTTTATAGGCGCTAAAACCGATGGGCGCTAATGCGAGTACGGCAAATAGCGAACCCTCAAAACGGGTCTCGTCGAACATCGAAGTCGACCAAAATAACAGGGGTACCAATACGCTGGCCCAGGCAAGTAACCATGCAATGCGCGAATCGGTTGCTGTTGCTAGGCTCATTCTTGATCGGCAGGAGTAAATAGGGCGTCGATAAATTGCTGTGGGTCAAAAACCTCGAGGTCTTCTTTACCTTCGCCTAAACCAATAAAAAGTACTGGCAGGTTTAGCTGCTTACTAATACTTAAGGTTGCTCCGCCTTTGGCAGTGCCGTCGAGTTTACTAAGCACGATACCGCTTATTGCCACACATTCACCGAACATCTTTGCTTGCTGAATGGCGTTTTGTCCGGTTGTAGCATCAAGCACCAATAGGCTATGGTGCGGCGAGTCTGGGATAATGCGCCCGAGAACGCGCGATACTTTATTAAGTTCGGCCATCAAATTCTTTTGCGTGTGCAGGCGACCGGCAGTGTCGACAATCAAGTAATCGCAATTTTGTGCGACAGCCGCTTGTGCAGCATCGTGTGCAATCGCGGCGGGATCGGATTCGGGTGCTCCTGAAATGCAAACCGCATTGGTGCGCTCGCACCATACTTGCAATTGTTGAACTGCGGCGGCGCGAAAAGTGTCGCATGCAGCAACCATTACCGAATGACCTTGTTCGCCAAGCCAATGGCACAGTTTAGCGATGGACGTCGTCTTGCCAGCCCCGTTTACTCCGGCAACCAAGATTACAGTGGGTCCGTTACCGATTTTGGCAAGCGGTACACCATCTGGACCTAACAGGACTTGTGATAACTCGTCACGCAGCCATTGTGGGATACTAGCAGGGCTAGGTAATTCGCCTGATTTTAACTGAGACTCGGCCTTCTCAAGTAATTCTACAGCGAGTGGCCCGACGTCGGCAGTGAACAACAGCTCTTCGAGGCTGTCGATGGTGTTTTCTAGGCTGGTGTCGCTACTCAACGAGCGGAAAAGGTGCCCAATCTTATTGCGCGTTCGCTGCAGACCTTGCTTGAGCTTAGAGAACACCATGCCTAATATTTATGCATGCCGTCGTCAATATCTTCTTTAGCATCAGCCACTACAGAAAAGGGGTCATCATCGAAATCAGCTTGGATTTTTGATTTTATTTGATCCCCGATGCCACCAACTTCAATAGGCTCGGGCGGCTGTGGACTAGAAACACCCGCAGACTGTGCTTCGGCAACGACGCGGCGTACCCGATCAAGGATGCCGTTAACAAATGAGCCAGATTGCGCTGTAGAGAAACGCTTGGCCAGCTCAATGGCTTCGTTGATAATTACTTTTGGCGGGGCATCGTTGTTGCCGAATACTAATTCGAAGACCCCTAAGCGCAATACATTGCGATCGATATGCGCCATACGCTCGATTGGCCAATTGCGTGCAATACCGGTGAGCCAAGCGTCGATACTCTTATGATTCTCGATAATACCTAGGCACAAGTGGCGCGTAAAGTCAGCAATGATGATGCGTCCTTTGCGATCACGGTTACCTTTAGTATGGTGCGCGATAAAAGATTCGAGCTCGTCAGGTGCAGTGTCGGGCTGGATTTCGTACATATACAAAAATTGCAAGCATAGCTCGCGTGCATGAGTACGGCGGCGGATAGGTTCGGTCATTTAATTTGGTCTATTAAGGAAATCATTTCAAGTGCCGCATTAGCGCACTCGCAACCTTTATTACACTCGGGAGTAGACTTTTCGCCATCGACAATGGAGTCTTCGCTAGTGTCGAAAGCCGACAGCGAAGCGCGATGCTTGGCTTGCGCATAAGTGCTACAAGTTAAGATACCCATCATCACCGGTTTCTTGTGGCGTAGCGATACGTCAAGAATCCCGCGACTTACTTCATTGCACACATAATCAAAATGTGGGGTACTGCCTTGAATGACACAGCCCAATGCAATCACCGCATCATGTTTCTCGACAACTATTTCGCACATCAGCGGAACTTCGAAGGCTCCGGGTACATGATAAATATGGATGTCGTCGTCATTCATGCCAGCTTGTTTCAGCGTATGAATGGCCCCAGCGGTTAATGCTGAGGTGATCTCAGAATTGAATCGTGCTACTACTATCGCAATGGAATTGCAGGAGCGCGGCGTACCTTGAAAGAGCTTTACCATGACTGGGGCGGATATTGTAAAGCGTCGCCCTCAAACAGTCACGCGAAACCTCTATTTAAGAGGTTTCGCGGCGAATGCGTTGCTGCATAATCGCCCCAAATCTCTGAATAATGAGAAGGACAACGGCACTACGGTTAAAGTAAAAATGGTCGCGACACTTATTCCGCCAACGATGCCGATAGCCATGCCCTTGAAACTAAGGCCGGTGCTGCTTGGTTCTGAAAGGGCGATAGGCAGGAGGCCACAAACGGTGGTCAGCGCTGTCATGAAAACCGGGCGCATACGATCGTCGACCGCGTTTACGATGGCGTCGTTGATCTTTTGGCCACGCCTTTCGAGCTGCAGGATGCGGTCAATAAGAACGATGGCATTATTCACTACCACACCGGCCAGTACAATCATGCCGACCATCTCCATTTCACCGAAGGGCTGGTCGCTTAACTTGAACGCCCAGTTGGCTCCGAGAACGGCAAAAGCAATGGTGGTTAAAGCCGATAGGGGCAAGATTACGGAGTTAAACAATAGGCCCATCAGTAAGAAGACTAAGCCAATGGCGAGAATCAAAGCTGCGAATAAATCACTCATATCAGCAGCAACCTCTTCATAGCCACCACTGAGATTCCAGGTATACCCGTCAGGCAGTTTTACATCGAGCATTAAGCGCTCTACATCTTCAGCAGCTACTTTCGGGTCTTTGGATATCGATTTTAGACCGACGACACCAGAAATTTTACCATCAAGGCGGTGGATCGTAGATGCAGAACTACTATTGGTGAATTCAGCAATAGTAGATAGGGGAACCATACTGTCATTGCCCGCAATCAGCATTTCTTCTAGGCTGCTACGGTTAGGTTCGCTCGGGGAATCGAACTCGATAATAATCGGTATCTCTTGGCTATCTGTTTCGAAGCGCGAAACCATGAAACCACGCATCGTCCACTCGATGTTACCGATCACAGATTCACTATTAACACCCAAGCGTGCCATGCGTTCGCGATCGAGCTTGACCAGCACTTCACGCTCAACATCGCTCTTTTTCGAGACCTCTGTAAACTTATCTGAGAGGTCAGCTTGCTGACGAATGTCAGAGATAATGCTTTGCACCGTTGAGTTGTCTGGCCCATTTACCCGAATGCGCGTCCACTCTTTTTCGGACGAGCTTTTGCCGCGCGACATCTCTTGCGAAAAGTGGTAGGTAATTCGCGCACGTTGAGGCAGCTCTTCCTTGAGATAAGCCATCAGCTCATCCTTCTCTTTTGTTTTAAGCGGCCGCTCTGGCCACAGCAGTAATGAGCCGCCTTTTTCAGTAAACCAGCATCCCACCAATATATAGGGAAATTTACTTTTGAAGTCGTCGCTAAGCAAGACGTTCTCTTCGAGGCCAAGAACTTCTAGGTGTCCATCATGGAGACTAGTGCCATCGGTGAAGCTGAAGCGTATCGAAATTTGCCCCTCTTCCTCGCCGGATGATGCCATCTCGCGTCCGCTAGTTGCAATCGATGAGGACATCAAAATAAGGATATAAATGGTTGTTGCGCGAAATCTATATTTTAGCGACCAATTGAGGGCGGCGAATATTGGCCGCGTCATAAACTTGGGTATATGGCCGGCGGTCTTATTGCCCTTGCCTTTAGAACCGATGAAGCGTGCTGCAACGGGCACTACAATAATAGATAATATTAGGGCGGCCAATAAAGCTACAATCAGCGGCATACCAATGGCTTCGGCAACAACCTTTAGCTGACGGTTGTCTGATAAGAAAATCAGGGGTAAGAAAACGACTACAGTTGTTAAGGTTGCGGTAACAATGGCTAGTACAACTTCGGCAGGCCCTTGAGAGATCGCGTCTACTAGATTAAGCCCGGATTCTTTTTTCTTGAAAATGCTTTCTACGATTACGACGGAATTGTCTACTAGCATTCCGATTGAGATGGTTATGCCCATCATCGAGAGCAGGTTGAGCGTGCCACCGCTGAAATAAATATAGGCTAGAGCAATAAATACGGCAAACGGTATAGAGAGTGTTATCAGTAAGGTGTAGGGCAGACTGCGCAGGAAGAAGAACAGTACTAAACAGGCAATTAAACCACCTATCAGCGAATCTTTTATCAGCGAAAAAACACTTTCACGAATCATCTCACCCTGGTTAAAGTAAACATTAAAGTTGAAGTTTTTTAGTATCGGGTCGTTAGGTAATTCATTTTCAAATAAATCAATCAGCCGTTCGCAGACATCAAAAGTATTGGCAGAGCTTTCTTTAGAGATATTGCACGATGTTGCATATTCACCACCAAAACGAAACATAAATTCAGGGGCACTGCGTACCCGCTCAACGCGTCCGATGTCTTTAATCAGGATGCCATCACGTACCGGGAAATTCTCTATCTCTTCTATCGATTTAAAACGCGAGTCAACGCGAACGATAGTCCGTCCGTTTGCTGCATTGAGGTCGCCAACAGGTGCCGAAGTATTGTCACCTTGCAAGCGCTGTACCAGGGCACCAATCTCTATATTGTTGGCAAATACGCTTTCTTCATCTAGCCAAATGCGAATGGATAAGGGTTGAAGTCCCCAAGAGGTAGCACTAGCCACGCCGTCTACAGCCTCGATGCGCGGTAGCAGAACATTGGAGATTAAGTCTTGAGCTACTCCGCGCTCCATGTTCGGAAATTGGATTCCGGTAAACATGACCGGCATTGAGCTCATGGCATTCCGGCGAATGAGGATGCGGTCTACCTCGCTAGGTAATACCGGTCGCGCGCGTTCAATGCGGTCGGATACCTCGGCATAGAGTTGATCAACGTCGACATTGCCCGGGAAACTAATACCTATGCTTGCCGAGCCTTCGCGGGCTTCGGAGTAAATAGATTCAATATTGGGTATCGAGCGCAGCTCTTTCTCTAGCGGCTTAATAATCTTTTGCTCAATCTCGGATGGATTGGCGTTTTCCCATGAGGCTTCGATACTGATTTCCGAGGAGCCCATACCTTCGGGTATTAAGTCGAGCTGAATGCGCTGAGTGGCAATGAAGCTCATGCCGATTAAAGCAACGCTTATCATTAGCACCGTTATCGGGCGATAGATTAGCGCCTTAAAAAAGCGCTGTAACATGCCCGGTTGTTCAACGGACATGTTTTTTACTCCAGCGTGCCATGATTGCGTATCCACATGGGATAACGATTAGCGTAAGAATAGTAGCACTGATTAAGCCGGACATAACGACTAATGCCATGGGTGTGCGCAACTCTGCACCTTCAGCACCACCGAGTATCGGTATCCATCCTGTCATGGGTAGCATGCCAAGCACTGTAGTAATGGTGGTCATTAAGATAGGGCGCAAGCGCGCAGTTCCGGCTTCAATAATTGCGGTAGTCAACTCGAGGCCGCTTTTAACGTTTTGGTTGATACGATCGACTAATACGATGGCATTATTTACAACAATACCCGCTAAAATTACGGCACCGAGTAGGGCAATAACTGAAATCGGTGTGTTGGTCGCTGCCATCACCCAAATAGCGCCAGCGCCCGCCATCGGAACGGTGCACAGAATGAGCAAGGGTTGCAATAAGGATTCAAATTGCGCCGCCATTACAGCGTACACCAAGAAAATCGCTAAGGCTAATGCAAACGACAAGGATGCTAAAGCTTCTTCCATCTCGTTCGTTTGACCGGCAACATTAAAACGAATACCTGCTAGTTGCGGCATGTCGTCTATCTTGACTTGCACAGCATCACGCACATCACTTAAGCTTGCGCCACTAATCGAGGCACTTAATACAGCTGCACGGCGTGAGCGTATGTGGCGAATGTCAGACGGGCCATCGGCTAAGCTAAAGGATGCCACAGCACTAAGCGGCAAAGGACGATCGGCTTCTGGATTAATCGGAATATTCTTAAGCTGTTCAATGCGGTTCAACGACATTTGGTCAGCACGTATGCGAATGTCAACACGCTCATCACGACCAGGGAATGTAGAGGCTGTCTCTCCTTCAACCGCCATGCGTAAACTCTTTGAGATTTGTGCTGCAGTTAAGTTATGCCGCGCTAATTTGTCGCGATCAAGAGTGATGCGTAATTCAGGGTTGCCGCGTCGCAGTGACGAGCGCAAATCATCGAGCCCCGGAACATCGGATAACAACTCTTGCAGTTGGTTTGCCGCAAGCGTGATGTCGTCAAGATTTTGACCGACGATTTCGATCTCTAGTGGAGCATTGAGCGCCAGTACAGTTGGACGACGCAGGTTATAGCGCGCCAATGCCGGCTCGTTTTCAAGAATGCCCCGCACTTGTGTTGCCACTAAAGCCTCTAAGGCGTGTGGGTCTGCGCGCGTCGTATCGAGTCGAATACTTAGTTGCGCGGTATGCGGACCAGATTCTTCGTTGGAGACTGTTTCGCGGTCGGTGCCTGCAGTCATTGCAGTTTCTTGAACTCCGTCAAGTGCAGCTATCTTGCCTTCAAGCACAGTACTCAGACGATCTGTTTCGTTGAGGGTGTTGCCCGCAGGGTAATACAGTTCGACATTCAATTCGCCTTGCATCACTTCGGGTAATAGCTCGCGGCCCATGTGTTGCGTTATTGAAAAGCTGTAAATGGAAACAAACAACGCGAACATCAAAATCAGTGCTGGGCGTTTGATTGCGCGCTTTAAAACTAGTGGGTAAACGACTTCACACACCTTAAAAGTATAGTGGAACGCTTTGGATGGCAAGTACAGGACTAAGCGCACCGCTTCGAGTAATCCGCCGCCGATTAGTTTTAACACGAATGTCAATATCCCGAAAATATCGAACAGTAAACGGAATACGAACGTGGTTATTGGCAGGATACTTAACCAGGTAAAAGGCATAAATAAAATCAAACCTACAAAACGCGCCACGGCAATGCGCTTCTGCATCTCAACGGGGACGGGATTCCATTTTGTTTCTTTGGCCAATTCTACGCCGGGCTTGATCCATTGATCATCGAGTCCTGGCACATAAATGCCAAGTACGTAAGCTGAAAATGCGCCGGTAAAGATGGCAATAGCAATGAACAGTTTACTGCTCGGAAAACCCAAATTGCGATGTATGCTGCCACGACGCATAAATGGCAACAGGTTGTCGACCATAGTGCTCAAACGCTGTTTTATACTTTGATTGTCGATGTCAGAAATATTAACGCGTGCGGCTAACCCAGGGATAAAGAACAAAGCAATCGCTAGCGAGATAAGCAACGAAGCAACCACGGTGAGTGCTTGATCGCCGAAGGTCTGTCCGGCGATACCCTCTATAAAAATAATCGGTGCGAACACCGCGATAGTCGTAAAGGTTGACGCTGTTACCGCACTGCCTACTTCACGCACTCCGCGAATAGCCGCTTGTTGCGGAGAGTCTCCTTCTTCGCGACAGCGCGTAATAGATTCGAGCACCACAATCGAGTTGTCGACCAACATACCAATGCCCAAGGCTAAACCGCCAAGTGACATGATGTTTAGCGAAACGCCAGCGCTGTACATTGCACCAAAAGTAGCAATGATAGAGATGGGCACAGACAGCCCGATTATAAAAGTAGTCGCAAAACGTTGCAGGAATAAGAAACACACTAGAATCGCAAAAATACCACCAAACATCGCAGCGGACTTGACTTCGTTAATTGCTGATTCAATGAACATGGATTGGTCGCTAAGTACTACTAAAGATAAATCTTCTTCTAAATCTTCGGAGATGCCTGGCACCCTTTTACGGTTTCTCTCGTAGCCAAACAATTTGTCACGCACAATATTGGCGACGGCTGAAATGTTTGAGCCGGCCTCGCGATAGATCGCGATCTCTACGGCTTCTTTGCCGCCAGAGCGCAAAATCATGTCACGGTCTTTGCTGCCTCTTACGATGCGCGCGACATCTCCGAGTTTGATGATGGTGGTGCCGCGTGTGGTTATAGGCAGATTTTCGAGATCGCTTAATGTTTGGAACTGATTAAGCGTCCGCACCACGTATTCGATTGTGCCTTCTTCGAGCTTTCCTCCGGGGACATTTAAGTTCTCTTGCAATAAGCGCTGCTGAATGGATTCAGCTGTAATTTTATAATTAGCCAGTAGCTGCGGATTTATCAAAACCTGCACTTCGTCTTCAAGACCACCTTTTACGCGCACAGCCGCTACGCCGGCGAGGCCTTCTAATTGCCGCTCTATTTCTGATTCGGCAATATCGCGCAGACGTACTAAGTCGCCACCACCAGACAGGGCTAAACGTAATACTGGGTCTAGACTTGGGTCATAGCGCAGAATTAACGGCTTTTCAACGCCCGCTGGCAAGAACACTCGATCGAGGCGCTCGCGTACGTCTTGTACAACCATAGCCAGCTCAGTATCCCATGCGAATTCCATGTAAATCTCAGAGACTTCGGCGCGCGATGAAGAATGGATATTTACGAGATCACTTACAGTAGCCAGTACGTCTTCGAGTCGCTCGGTAACACGCTCTTCAATATCGTTTGGCGCTGCGCCTGGATAAGAAGTACGTATGGTGACCGATGGGTAATTAATAGGCGGCAATAAATCAACGGGCAATTTGCCAAGAGAAATAAAACCAAAGACGATAGCCGCTGCCACAATCATGCCGACCCCAACTGGGCGCAACACACCTAATGCCAGCAAACCGCCACTTGTAGAAGATGGCTTAGACATTATTCGCTAACGATCGAGATGAGGTCGCCGTCTTTAAGTCGGTCGGCACCAACTATTACAACGTGATCGCCTTTTGCGATTGCAGTGCGTTCATCAATTTCTACTGTTAACTCTTCGCTGAAGCCTTGAAAGACTTCGACCTTATAGGCGCGGTCGTCACGAATGACATAGGCATAGCTACGGGTGCCTTCATTAATCAAAGATCGCTTGTCAAGCATGGTCGCATCATGATGAACGTCGAGCATGAGGTCGACGCGTACTAAAATGCCATTTGGCAACTGAGCCTCTGACTTTAGTTTAGCGGTGATCTTAATGGTGCCCGTGTTTAGGTCGACTGCCGGAGAAATACGTTCAATCATGCCAGTAATGCTGAGACCGGGCAAAGCCTCGGAGGTTGCGGTAAGCGTTTGACCAATGCGTAGCGAACTTAACTCGCGTTGTGGGCGATTCATGATGACGCGTGGCGCAGATAAGTCGATGACTTGAAAAACGCGTGTGCCGACACTAGCCATGTCGCCGATAGAGATATCACGGATAGTTACGGTGCCATTGATAGGTGACACAATATCGCATCGTTGCAAACTGAGTTCGGCAGTCGCTAACGCCAGCTGTGCAGCCTGCAAAGAGGTCTTCGCAGTTTCGTATGTTTGCAAGCGCGTTTCGAGGTCGCGCTCACTTAGCACCGAAGCTGTTTTGCTATCGCCGACCAAGCGTTGATCTCGGTCGTACTCGCGTTGAGCCTGGTTAAGAGATATTCGCGCTTCGGCGACCTTAACTTGGGCTTCTTGAACAGCTAGTTGTGACTGAGCGTCGCGTAGTTTCGCCAAGACTTGGCCAACAATGACGCTGTCGCCTTCTTCGACTAAAATGGCTACTACGGGCTCGGCTTTCTCTGGCATCACGTCAACCATGTCGAGCGACTGGACATTCGCTGTAATCTCTAAGACATTCGTAGCAGTGCCACTGGCAACAACTAAAGTGCGCACCAGCTTGGGCTTCTCCGTTTTTTCTTCTGTGACTGCATAGCTGTCACTTGAATCGGTAGAAGAATCAGTAGCGTCGTCGCTAGATTCTTGGCGGGAGCATGCTGCACAAGCGAGCAGCAATAAACAAGTTTTTGGGAAAGAGAAGCGCATGTCAATTAATTGGCACTGATATTATGAACGTAACCGGCGATTATGCCACCCATGAAATGGACTCTTGTTGTCAATCTAACTCAGTGACTCTCACCTACGCGGAAGCGCTTAAGGTGTTAGCGACTCATTGCCAACAGATAAGTCCACGCAACGAGAAAATAGCTCTCGAAAATGCTGCGCGACGGATTCTCGCAAACAGCATCTTTCTAGACCGCGACGAGCCGCCTGTGGCACGCTCGGCAATGGACGGTTTTGCTGTGCTCATAGATGACAGTATCACTTGCCGCCAGATTATTGCGACAAACTATGCCGGCGACGCGGGGCAGGTTCATCTTGAAGCGGGTCAAGCTGTAAAAGTAATGACCGGGGCTTCGGTGCCGATCAATGCCGAGGCCGTGGTTATGGTCGAGCATTGTCAAGTCAATGGCGATCAATTAACTATTGATGGCCTGCCGCACAAATCGAATATCCGAGCTATTGGTGCGCTGGCGCATGCTGGGGCGTTAGCATTGGCGGCTGGTCAAACGATTAGCGCCGGAGAAATGGCGACGATTGCTAGTTGCGGAGTATCGGAGGTTGACGTCTATTGCCAACCACGCGTTGCAATCGTCAGTACTGGCGACGAAATCGTGGCCTATGCTGGCAAAGTTCTAGCGCATCAAACTCGCGACTCGAATCGCTTGATGCTGCAGCAGCAATTAAAGGACTTTGGCGCCGAAGTGGTTTCGAGCGTGCATGTCGCCGATAATCCGCAGGCCTTGGAGACCGCTGTTGATACCGCCACGCAACTTGCCGACGTAGTTATCACTATAGGTGGGGTGAGCATGGGTGATAAAGATTACTTGCCGCAGGTATTCCAAGACTTATCGGTCGAGCGTCTGTTTCATAAAATAGCCATACGTCCTGGTAAACCTATTTATGTTGGCTACCGTCAGCAAACATTAGTCGTCGGGCTGCCCGGTAACCCGGTGTCGTCCTATGTCGGAGCGATTCTGTTCGTGAGGCCAATCATAGATGCTTTTAGCGGCGACTTTCAACGGCGCTGTACTCCGCAAATGTCCGTTGCCGGCGCGCAGTTCAAATCGAAAGCACGCCACGACTTTGTGGTCGCACAATTTGCTCCCGATTCGCGCGTAGTAGCGACCCCAAGTTCTGGCTCAGCAGATTGGCGTAGTTTGGCTACGACGCAAGTTTTGGCCTTAGTGCCGCCGAATGCTGTAATCGAAGCCGGACAGCCAATCATGACGCTCCCTGTTTAAATGAAATCCATCTTATTACTCATTGGCGGTGTAGCACTATTACGCGCTTTTTCATTACCAGGATGGTTCGATTTTGAGTTGCCATGGTTGATCGTGCCGGCAATCTTCCTGCGCATTGCGATGCTCAACCGTCGCCTCGCATGGCGCTACGAATATCTATGCGGCGTGATCTTTTGGTTATTCGCTTTTAGTTTTTTACGTAATGTCTATCCCATCGCGCCTATTCCTGCGGCGCTCATCATGGGCAGTACTTTTGTTGTCGAAGCGTGGCTATTCCGCAAACTGAATAACAAGTACTCTGCAGCGACTGCGGCTTGTTTCGCACTGCCGGCTGCCGAGTTTGTCCGCATGAAATGGTTTTATTTAGCCGTGGGCGGGGTGCCATGGGCATCATTCGGATTCCCTCTTGCCGACTCGGCTTTTTTACCCTTGGCAAGTTCGGTAGGAGAATCAGGCTTAGTCATCATCGCGGTGTGCATGTCGGCTGCGATCTATAGTTGGTGGCACAAGTCGCCGAGTACTCCAATCATATTAAGTGTCCTACTTATAACGGCGGCGGTAGCCACGACTAGTCCAGCACCAGCGCCTACATCTAGCTTAAGCTGTTTGGTCATCCAGCCTAGTGTGGGTGTACATGAAAAGAACGACCAAATGTATGCCGAAGAGTTCTTTCGCATTCAATACGATCTAAGTGTTGCGGCGATGCGCGAGCATCCACAATTTGACTTGATGCTGTGGGCAGAAACGATGTGGCCATTACCAGCTGTAGATGAAGGGCAGCAAGGGACCATCATCCGTCCATGGCCGGGCGAGCCTGATGAGGTCGTTTTGTTAAGCACAATGTCTTATCTGCAGCGTAAAACGGTGGCGTATGTGATGGAAAACGCTCCATTAGATAGCTATTTTTTGACAGGCTCACACTTCTACTATGCAGCGCGTGACGGCGAACACTCCGATCGCTCTAGCGACTTCATCCTTTTTGATAAAAGCGGGTCATTATTGCAGCATTTCTCAAAGAGCAAACTGGTTCCGTTTGGCGAGACCTTGCCATTCAGTAATAATTTTCCAGGTAGCGATTTCTGTAGCGATTTTGCACAACAATATTTTGGATTACGTCCAGATTTCATTTTGCCTGAGGCGCGCGGCCCATTGAAGCCGCGCAAAGGCATGCCGTCACTCGGTGGAGCGGTATGCTGGGAGAACGTATTTGAGCAGCCATTTAGACAACAAGCTGCTGCTGGAGCTACAGCCTTTGCCGTATTATCCAATGAAGATTGGCTAGGTGACGATGGGCTAGAAATGACGCAAATGATTTCTGCATCAAAGCTTAGGGCAGTAGAGACCGGTCGGGCACTGCTGCGCGCTACCAACACCGGGCAGACCTGCGTGGTATTAGCAGACGGTAGCGTGGTGCTAGGCCCAGAAATCTTGGCGCGCGATTATTGGTTAGCTGAACTTCCTATAGTCGACCCCGATTTCATGAGCGCTTACGTTAAATACGGGTGGCTACTTGCACCCATTTGGGCGATAATTTGTCTAATTCTGTTAATTCAGAGTATCTTGTCCCAAAGAGCTCTTGACGTTTGCTCCAAGAAGGAGTAAATTTTTACATCAATTCTGCCAACCATTGGGCTTGGCGAACCTAAACTGTTAGTCGCGCACTTCTGCGCAATCCCTTTGTCATAAAGTACCAACGATTAGATGAGCACCATCGGAAAGTTTTTTGTAGTTCTCAACCTTGCGCTAGCAGGGTTATTTGTCGGCTCCGCCGCATCCCAAATCGGAAAAAGCGATAGTTATCGCATGCAATACGAAGCAGAAGTGCAGGCGAAAGCCGATATCGAAGCTGAGAAAGATGCCCAGATTTCAGAAATGACATCTAATCTGCAGCAATCACAGTCCGAGCGTGGTCGCCTTAATAGCGACAACAGTTCACTGTCTGCAGATCGCACAGCATTGACAGAAGATTTGGCTAGTCAGCAAGCAAAAAATGCTGACTTGGTTGAAAGCTTGCAGTCAATCGAAGGCAAGCTAACTGACCTCGAGGGTACTAACGGCGAACTTAACTCTGAGTTAAGTGGCCTACGTCGCCAATACGAGACCGTGCGTGACGAGCGCGATACAGCACTCGATTCGCGTGACTCTGCAAACTCTACTGCTAATAGTGCAGTAGAAGAAGCAAACTCAGCAACAGGCCAGGCTTCTGACTTGAGTCTAGAGCTTGCTCGTGAATCAGAGCGTGCCAATCAAGCAGAAGCGCAACTGGCAACAGTCGTTTCTCTGTACGGTATCGACATGAACTCTATCGGCGCTCAACCAGCAATGGAAGGTATCGTTACTAGTGTCGCACAAGCTGATGGCACTACTTACGTGGTAATTAATCTTGGCAAAAACGATAGCGTTCAGCCAGGCTTCACTTACGACGTGTTTAATGGCTCCGTTTACAAAGGTCGTATCTTCGTCCACACCGTAAACGAGTCTAAGTCAGCTGCTACAGTTGACATGTTTAATGCGCCAATCGCCGCCGGCGATCGCGTTGTAACCCGTCTGTAATAGGAGTTTTATCATGGCAGCACGTAAAAGAGCAGCAGCAAAAGCTAGTGGTGGCGCTAAAAAGGGCCGCTCGGGTAAAGCTGCAAAACCTGCAAAAGGCAAAAAGGCCGCAAAGGTCAAGAAAGACAAGGTAATTAAGGCCGGGCCACCCGTTGAGGTTGTACTGTGCATCGTTACAGGATTGATGTTGATTTGCGCTTTAGTGCTAATTGACTATTCGTCAGGTTTACAGTTCGGAGACAGCATGTTCTTCTCTGATCAGTACCAAGGCTAATGGATTCCCAGTAATACAGGCTGCCCCATTAATATGGGGCAGCCTGTTCTTTTTTTGTCTTTAACAATCACTTCGATATGTATATACTTACTTTGGTTATTTGACTATTAACCTGCAACAAAATGTTTAAGTGGCTTAAAAACAGAATCTCGCTTGGCGAAGACCTAGGTATCGACCTAGGCACAGCTAATACTTTGGTCGCCTCGCGCGAGCATGGCATCTTGCTAAGTGAGCCATCAGTGGTGGCTGTCTATAAGGGAACTAACGAAGTGATCCTCGATGGTAACGGTGTCGGCGATGAAGCCTACCGTATGTTGGGCAAGACGCCAACTAACATCGAAGCAGTACGTCCACTGAAGGGCGGAGTAATCGCAGACTTCGAAATAACCGAAAAACTATTACGTTACTTCTTGCGTAAGGCTCACGATGGTAATTCTCTGATGAATCCGCGAGTCGTTATTTCAGTACCATCAGGTATTACTACTGTAGAACGTCGTGCAGTTATTAACTCTGCCGAGCGCGCTGGCGCACGTAAAGTTTATTTAGTCGATGAACCTATGGCTGGTGCACTAGGGGTCGGCATGCCAGTCACTGAAGCACAGGGTTCGATGATCGTCGACATTGGTGGCGGTACTACCGAGGTTGCAATTTTGGCACTAGGTGGTCCGGTTGCTGTTAAGTCCGTTAAAATTGCCGGTGATAATTTAGATAATGCGATTATTGATTACATCCGAAAAAATCATAATTTGCTGATTGGTCCGCTTACAGCTGAAATGCTTAAGAAGACGATTGGTTCAGCGACTGCCGAGGGTGAAGAAAAGACTCTTGAAATCGCTGGCCGTGATACTCTCAATTTAATGCCACGTAAAGCGGTGATGAATTCCGAAGATATTCGTTTGGCAATCGAGCCGTCACTAAAAGGTATCATGCGTGCGATTCTTGATTGTCTAGAATTAGCACCGCCCGAGATTGGCTCCGACTTACTCGAACAGGGTATTACAGTTGTTGGCGGTGGCGCTCTTTTACCCGGCTTAGCGAGTTACATTGCAAAAGCGACTGGCTTGCCGTGTTGCATCGACGACGAGCCACTCACTGCCGTGGCGCGTGGTACGGCTAAATTCCTCGAAGACCTCGATCTTTACGCTTCATTCTTGTCTGACGGAGAGGATTTACATTAGTGTTTTTCCTGCTTCCGGGTGCTGAGCGCAATCGGAAGAAGCTGCTAACGGTCTTCGCTGTTGTGTTGCTGTGCGCGCAGGCTTACTTTCCGTTACCGTTAATCGATAGCGCTGTAAATGCAGTGTGTGGGCCGTTAATGCAGCCGGTCACGCGCCTTGCCGGAACATGGTCGGCATTGTTTCAGCGGCTGCCTGCAGGCAGCGAGACTACTAGCGAACACAGCTCTCCGCTGATTGCTGCCGAGCGAAAGTTCGGACACCCACGTGATGTCCCCGGAGTAGTTTGGCTAGAAGTGCCGGTGCTTGATATCGACACGCAGAGTGGCCAAATGAAGCTTGGTGCAGGCAATGATTTTCACCTCAGCCCTGGGCAAGTCGTTGCCTTTGCCGATAGTTTTTTAGGACGCATAGCCGAGGTTAATGAAGACATCGCGTATGTCGATTTGTTTAATCGTGCCGGTCAGCGTACCGGTATTACTCTACAGTCCGAAGGCGTAAGCACGCGTGCCGTTTGTTTCGGTCGCGGCTTATCAGGAGCAGCAGTCATTAATTGGATAGAAAATGAAAAGAGTGTCACTGCTGAATCGAATTTATGGTGGCGTCCGCGACCACTCGATACCGCCGAACTTGCTAATGCCGGATTGAAGTTAGGGCAGAGTGCAACTGAAGGTAGCTCGGCACGTGGCGATTATACTTTTGTGGTCGATCATCCTATTCCTGCATCGGCAGAAGGGCGAGTCTATGTAGCAGCGAGTGCAGTCGGTGATAGCATCGTTTCTGAACCACTTATCTTTCAAGCCAGTGCGCAGCGAGTTTTACTTGGCGACGCTGTTTTCGGAGGACGGATGTGCGCCGTAACTTCAAGTGCTGATTTTCAACCGGCAGTCTTAAGCGACCATTCCTTAGTTTGCGGAAAGGTAGTTGCTTGGCGCGGTAACTGGGGATGGGCGTACCTCCAGCAGCCTTCTGCATGGATCGAAAAGTCGGTGTCGCTGGTAGATGGTGCTGTGCGTTTGCATAGTCCTGAAAATGATGCTAGCAATCCCATCCTATATACACGGGGCGGCGAAGGAGTCCCGCGAGGTATGCTGCTCGGAGAGTCGCAAGCCAATAGGTTCGTGCCATCCGCTAGTCTCGAAGTCTGGCTCGCTCCACAATCTCTGATTTTTTCAAACAAATGAAAGTGCGGCTCCGTATATGGTTAGCTCTGTCATTAGTTTTCACTATTGTTTTTCCGTGGCTACGGCAAACAACGATAGGCTTTTATTTGCCAGATGTTTGGCTATTAACCTTGCTAGTAGCCGTGCCTACACCATTCCCACACTCGGCGCGTAATCCTATTATCATGGCTTGCTGCCTGGCGTTATTGCGTTCATCGGTGAGCTTGTGCTCGCCTATCGCCAGTTGCGCGGCACTTGTTTCTGGTTTATTGTTGCGTCAACAACTCACGCGCCGCCTTTCAGACTCCCTGTTTATCTACCGCTTTTTTACGGCTTCGATTGCAGCATTACCAATGATGATCATCGACTTAAAGGTCGCAGATAATAGCGATATAGCTGTTAATTATTCGGTATGGTTGTGGCGCGTCGCCTTAACGGGGTTAGTGGTGGCCGTTGTTAAACGCCGCTCTGGTGGATTACTATTTGGAGGTAAGCGGTGAATAATAAACGCCTTATTCAAATAGCAATCGGTTTCGCAGTACTATTGCTGGTCATGGTGGCGCGGTTATTTCAACTACAGATTGTCGAAGCTGAAGACTGGCAGCTTCGAGCACGTAGTTCGCGATTAGACAAAGACACGATTCCGTTTAAACGTGGACGCATCACTTCTGTTGACGGTTCGGTCTTGGCCGAAGACAACCCGGTATATGATTTGTATTTTCGTTACCGTCCTTTTCGACGTTATCATCCGGCAGGGCAAATTCATGCCGCATTAGTTTTGCTCGACGTTGATCCACCGGGCGTAGATAGCTGTATGCAAGATGCCTCTCATTGGGCGCAGCAATTATTACAGCTATATCCACAGCAGCTGCGCGAGATGGGTGACCGCAATCGCAGTGACCTTAATTATTATTTACGTGCAATTTTTGATCTGGATAATGACGAACAGCTCGAGGAATATCGGCAATGGTTCGATGACAGTGGTTTGAGCCTCGGCGAGTATTTTCCACAGGCTCTGCAGTCTTTCAAACAGCAGCTAGGTTTTTTTGAAGTACGCATTACCGCAATTGAAGCGATGCTCGGTGTTTCATGGCACCAGCAGTTGTTGCTAAAGATTGAACAGCGCCGTCAGCAGTTGCAGTTAATGATCTTGCAGAACGCATTACAAGATGCTGCCGCACGCGCATTAGACCTCAGTCCAAGTGAATTGCGTAAGCGTTTGCGTGATACGCAGTCACGGCTTAGTGTTGCACATCTATTGCATCAACACTGGAAACTCGATGGCCGTGCTGAATATCTAGCGGCGATGTTGAGCCCTGTTGCTGACGATAATGCCAGTGATTATTTGCGTGATCGCGAATTGTCACAGCAAGTAGAGTTGTTGGATACTTTATGGAAGCAACTGAATTTAGTTGCGCCCAAAGATACTTCGGGTATTTGGCGCGACCAGCAACTGCGAGTGCACCAGCAGCGAGTGATTAGATTCTCAAAAGAGATCACTTATGATTTGGTAGATTTATTAGCGCAGCAAGGAGAAGACTATCCGGGTTTGTATCTGCAAAAGAATTCCCGCCGCGAATTCCCTGTTGCTCTAAATCCACTCATCGTTGGTATGGTGCGTTCTCCGCTAGAAGACGACTTGGAAAAGTATCGCGCGTTGAATGATAGCTTTAGCGTGTTGCGCAAAATGTTTTATCGCAATGCCGCAGATGAAGCAGAGTATCGCCGCTTGCGTCATAGCCTCTGGAGTGCTGCGTTACGTCCAGATGAAACGCATGGTATTAGTGGTATAGAGCATTCTTTTGAGGAAGTTCTGCGCGGCGTGCGTGGATATTTGCAGGTGCTCGAAGGTGGCGAGTTAGGGCAGGCGCCACTCGAGTTACTGTATTCCGTACCACAGGATGGTGCTGATGTGATGCTGTCGCTTGACGCAGCGCTCATCCATTTAGCCGAGCAGGCTATCGTAACGGTCTATGTCGAAACGCCACAACGCATGCGCCAAAAGTTTTCGAACGTAGATTTGTCGCCAGAGTTTGACCCGTTGCAGCCTAAAGTTGGCTTTGCGCTAATCAATCTAAAGAAGCATGGGGTTCCGATGTTGGCAACAACTCCGCCGCTGACTCGCGAACAATTACGGAAAAGTTATCGAGAATTGGATATGATAAGAGATGCTTCACCACTGCGGCATCGTGCGTTGGCTGGCAATTATTGGCCGCGAGAAACGCCTTATCCGGGGTCTACTTTTAAGCCACTGGTGGCAGCCGCGGCATTGATGCATGACCGTTCATTATGGAATAGGACTTATCATTGCGAAGGCACGTTTCAGGTGAAGAGTGGTAGTCAGCTACTGAACTGCGATTCTACTTATGGACATCAAGAAATAACGATGCGTGATGCTTTAAAGAAATCATGTAATATATATTTTTATAAATTGGCGCGCGATTTAGGAGCAGAGCCTATTCATGATTTAGCATCGATACTCGGTTTCGGAGAAAACACCGGCTTTGAAGTGCCGGCCCTCGAAAAGGGAGCAAATCACCTCGAAGACCTAGAAAAGATGCAGAATAATATGTTTCGTTTAATGCGCACATCTGTTGGCCAAGTTGGCGTGCAAGCGAGCCCGCTACAAATGGCGCGTTTATATGGATGGCTGGCAACTTCGTCTTTGCCAAGCGCCAGTATTGTGCTTGAGGGCGCCGGAGCATCTCCAGCAATCTCCGAGACTGCAGTACCGGCCTTGAACAGCAGCTCTCAACAGCTAATCGTCGAGGCCCTAAGTGCGGTTAGTTACGAGTTTGGTGGCACTGCATATAAGACTGAATTCCCTGCAAAGTGGCAGATAGTCGCTAAAACAGGCACTTCACAAGTAGCGAAGGGCGGAATCATGCAGCCGACCCATGCGTGGTTTACCGGATATTTTCCAGCGGATGACCCGCATTATTCTTTTGCAATCATGTGCGAAAACACCGGCCTGCATGGTGGGCAGATTGCTAGTTTTATACTCAAAGAATTTCTCGAACAGGCGCTGCCGCAAATAGCTCCAGAACTCGTAGTAGTACAATCAAATGTTCGCTAAGTTTTTTCGCCGACCTTTGATCAGTCGTTTACGCCGCAGTTGCTGGCCAATCATTCCGATTGCCATTGGCATCTTATATTGGGGGTTCCAACTTCAATGGAGTGTGTCGCCCGATTTGCAAATGCCAACAGGGCATATCACTCGCCTGGTAGCATGTGTGTGTTTTGCAGTTGCCGGTTTCGTCATCAGCTCGCGCATGTGGCGGCGCTATACCTATTTGTTATACATCATATGCGTGTTGTTGCTGTTATTAGTGATGGTGATCGGGCGCGAGACCAATAACGCGCGCCGCTGGATTGATTTATTTGCGGGTTTTAAAATACAGCCCTCCGAATTCATGAAGCTAGCGATGATTTTGGCTTTAGCCAAGTGGTTTGCCGACCGCCCGCGTCCACGTCACTTCGGTGATCTGTTTAAACCCGCGGCATTATGTTTTATACCAGCATTCTTGGTGCTGATCGAGCCAGATCTCGGAACATCTCTAGTCTTCGCGCCATTGTTTATGACCATGATTTGGATGGCGGGCATGCCTTGGAAGAAATATCGCTGGCTAGTGTTTCTGCCGTTATTCCTTGCTCCACCGGCTTGGCTAGTCATCCAGGATTATCAAAAAGAGCGCGTGATGACCTGGTGGCATCAAAATGACTTTAGCCCCGAAGAAATTGCTAATGAGGGCTATCACTTATGGCACTCAAAGATGGCTGTAGGCAGTGGTGGTTGGGAAGGATACGGTTGGGGACAAGGTCCTGAAAATCGCTTAGGTAGATTGCCAGAACGGCACAACGACTTTGTGTTTCCAGTCATCGCTGAAGAGTCCGGATTCGTAGGCGCCACCGCATTTTTGTGCTTGTACACCTTCTTTGGCTTGCTGTTGCTGTTCTATGCCTCACGACACCGCTGTAGGTTCACACGCCTGGTTCTAGCCGGCGTAGGCGTGCATTTTTTAAGCCATATGGTGATAAATGTCGGTGTTACTTTGGGGGTCTGGCCAACGACAGGCCTGCCATTGCCGATGATTTCGTTTGGCGGCTCATCGATGATGATAAGCGGGGCGGCGATAGGCGTGGCACTTAGTGTGGGTGGCAATCGTGCGCCGCTGTTATCGTCACGTTAATTGCAAAAAAACACGGCGCATTGTTAGAATATTGGCCTATGCGAGCCATCCAAATGTTGCGCCCTGAAGCGGGTGCTGTGGGTTACAGCGAAGATCAGCCTGTGCCTGAACCTGCTGCGGGAGAAGTACGTATAAAAGTACTCAATACTGCAATTTGTGGCACCGACCGTCACATCTTTCATTGGGACGACTCCATTTCTTCAATGGTTTCACCACCAACGATCATTGGTCACGAATTCTGTGGTCACATTGAAAAAATCGGTGCTGGTGTTAGTGAGTGGCAGCTCGATGAATACGTCTCTGCCGAAATGCACATTGTGTGTAATAAGTGTCGTGCTTGCCAAGCCGGCAATCAGCATATTTGTGAGAAAACAGAAATTGCTGGCTTGCACCGCGACGGCTGTTTCGCTGAATACGTGGTCGTGCCTGCGCAGAATGTAGTGCGACTTAACCCCGAGTTTGTACCACCACATATTGGTGCTTTGCTTGATGCGCTTGGTAATGCGGTGCACACGGTGCAGTCGGCTACATCGATTGCCGGGCGGCATGTACTGCTTAGCGGCTATGGTGCCATTGGTGCAATGGCTGCAAGTGTCGTCGAGCTAGAAGGCGCTGCCTCATTAACTATCTGCGAAGTCCAAGATAGTAATCTAAACCGCGCGCGCGAATGGGCGCAGGCGCTTGATTCAAGAGTGCCTATCTATACGCACAATCCCGTAACCGAAGGTGCTGCTATGCTCGAACAAATTGCCGAGCAAACTAAAGGTGGCGTTGATGTCGTGCTTGAGATGTCCGGTGCTGCTCCAGCAATCAATGTAGGCCTTGAATTACTTTATCCTGGTGGCGAGATGATGCAGTTGGGCATCCCATCGACGAACGATTTATTAGTAAACGATTTCTCGCGTAAATTTATTTTTAAGGGCATCGCCTGGAAAGGAATTCTCGGACGGCGTATGTTCGGCACCTGGACTGAAATGTTATCCTTGCTCGAACGCGGGCTCGATATCGAACACGTAGTGACTCATCGCCTACCACTTAGCGAATTTTCGCAAGGCATAGAATTGCTTGACAGTGGTCAGGCGCTAAAAGTGGTTTTAGATCCGCAACAATAACATGACTAATTCTAAACAATCCTTTCTCGATGGCATCGCCGCCGAGATCAAAGAAATCAAAGATGCTGGCTTAGAAAAGGTCGAGCGCGTCATTGTTACACCGCAAGATTCGAAAATTAAAGTAGAAGGCGGCGATCAAGTTTTAAATTTTTGCGCTAATAATTACTTGGGCCTGTCTGATGACGCCGAAGTCATCAAAGCGGCTAGCGATTGCTTGCAGCAACGCGGTTTTGGTATGTCTTCGGTACGTTTTATCTGCGGCACCCAAGATATCCATAAAGAACTTGAAGCGAAAATATCTAGCTTCCTTGGCTTCGAAGACACCATTCTGTATTCGAGTTGCTTCGATGCTAACGGCGGATTATTCGAAGTGTTGCTGACTGCCGAAGACGCGGTAATCTCTGATTCACTAAACCACGCTTCGATCATTGATGGGGTGCGTTTGTGTAAGGCACAGCGTTTCCGTTATGCAAACAACGACATGCATGACCTAGAGAGATGTCTGCAAGAAGCGCAAGCCGCTGGTGCACGCCGCATCCTCATTTCCACCGACGGAGTGTTCTCGATGGACGGCTTCCTTGCCAACCTTCAAGACTTATGTGATTTGGCCGACAAGTATGGTGCCTTAGTGCACGTCGACGATTCGCACTCAACCGGTTTCATGGGCAAAAACGGCCGCGGAACTCATGAACACTGCGGAGTGATGGGGCGTGTCGATATTATTACTTCAACTTTAGGCAAAGCCCTCGGCGGAGCTTCTGGCGGATACACTTCGGCTTCTAAAGTAGTCGTTGATATTTTGCGCAACCGCTCGCGTCCGTATCTGTTTTCTAATTCTTTGGCGCCGCCTATCGTGGCAGCATCTTTGGCGGTATTCGAACGTCTAAGCAGCACCACCGAGTTGCGCGACCGTCTTGAAGTAAACACCAAGTTGTTCCGCGATAAGATATCTGCGGCAGGCTTTGACATCAAAGAAGGCGTGCATCCGATTGTGCCGATAATGTTGGGCGACGCCAAATTGGCTAGTGAGATGGCGGCCGACATGTTGAACGAAGGTATTTACGTCATCGGCTTTAGCTTCCCAGTAGTCCCCCGCGGCCAAGCGCGTATTCGGGTGCAGATTTCAGCCGGGCATTCTACAGAACAAATCGAAAAAGCCGTTGCTGCCTTCATCAAAGTAGGCCGTCAACATAATGTAATTAAGTAGATGTCAACACCTCTGTGGCAGCCGAGCAAGCTTGCGATTTCAAATTCGCAAATGGCAGCTTTCGCGAAGCAGGCAGGCGTGATTGACGATGTTAGCGCTGCTGATTACCCTCAACTCTGGAAGTGGTCTGTAGATAACCGCCAAGATTTTTGGCAGCAGATGTGGCAACAATTTAAGGTTATCGGTGAAAGCGGTGATGTTGTCCTTGCTAAAGACGCCATGCCTGGTGCAGAATGGTTTCCGCAGGCGAAGCTCAATTTCGCAGAAAATTTATTACAGCGCCGTGATGATGCCGAAGCCGTAGTCTTCGTTGGCGAAGACGGCCAGCGTGATGCCTTAAGTTTTGCGCAACTCGCCGAACGCGTGCGTTGCATGCGACACTCTTTGCAGCAAGTCGGGGTCACTAGTGGTGATCGCGTGGCGGCTTATTTGCCTAATGTGCCTGAAGCAATCATCGGCATGCTCGCGACCTCTAGTTTGGGCGCGGTGTGGTCATCGTGTTCGCCCGATTTTGGTGTTGCCGGCGTCATTGATCGCTTCGGGCAAATCGAACCCAAAGTGCTGATTGCATGCGTGTCTTACACGTATAAATCAAAGTTGATTGATGTCAGTGCTAAGCTTCAAGAAATAGTGGCGGGCATGAGTAGCCTCAAGCAAGTGGTAGTGGTGCCGTATTCGAATGCTATTGCTGCTACTCATTATGTAAACGAAGCGTCTGCTGTGCCACATGCTTTGTTTGATGATTTCTTGTCGTCGGATGTCGCAGGCGAGTTGCTGTTTGAACGCAATAGCTTTAACCATCCACTGTACATCATGTTTTCTTCTGGCACTACTGGTAAGCCAAAGTGTATCGTACACGGGCAGGGCGGCACCTTGCTGCAACACCGTAAAGAGCATTCTTTGCATTGCGATTTGCGTGCCGGTGAAAAGATCTTTTATTTCACCACTACCGGTTGGATGATGTGGAACTGGCTAGTCTCGGCTTTAGCCGTTGGCGCAACCGTGGTGCTATACGACGGTAATCCTTTCTACCCATCTGCTGCGGCGATGTTTTCGCTCATTGATCAAGAGCAGATAAATGTTTTTGGCACGTCGGCGAAATTTATTGATGCTTGCAAAAAAGCTAATATAAATCCACGGCTCGAACATGATCTTAGCTCATTGCGTTGCATACTCTCGACCGGCTCGCCGTTAATGGCCGAGTCTTTTGATTGGGTGTATGAGCATGTGAAGCAAGACCTATTGCTGTCTTCCATTACCGGCGGCACTGACCTATTATCGTGCTTCGCTTTAGGCTCCCCGATCTCTGCAGTGTGGCGTGGTGAGATACAACAGCTCGGGCTAGCTATGGACGTCGCGATATTTGACGAAAACGCTAAGCCGGTTATTGCTAAATCCGGAGAATTAGTTTGTCGTCAATCCTTTCCGTCGATGCCCATCGGCTTCTGGCAAGACCAAGATGACCAGCGTTATCTTGCGGCATACTTCGAGTTCTTTGAAGGCATCTGGCGACACGGCGACTGGGCCGAAATAACCGAACACGGTGGCTTAGTTATGTACGGACGTTCGGATGCAACACTAAACCCTGGTGGCGTGCGCATTGGTACTGCAGAAATCTATCGTCAAGTAGAATCCTTTAACGAAGTGCTTGAGTCGGTGGTCGTCGGGCGCAATACGCATGATGGTGATCAAGAGGTGATGCTGTTTGTAGTGCTCGCTGAGGGCGCTAAGTTGAGCGAAGAGTTACAGCGTCGTATAGCGCAACGCATCCGCGACAACGCAACGCAGCGCCATGTACCGGCGCACATTGCAGCAGTCTCAGATATACCGCGCACACGCAGTGGCAAGATATCCGAAATTGCCGTGCGCGATGTATTGCATGGTCGCGAAGTTAGCAACACCGAAGCTTTAGCTAATCCGCAATCCTTAGAACAATTTAAGAAAGTGCGTTAAGCGCTTGCTCGAGGTCGTCCCACAAATCTTGTTGGTGCTCGATGCCGATAGCTAAACGCAACATGTTCTCGGTGACGCCGCCATCCTTGCGTCCATCTTCGGAAACAATGAGGTGCGTTAGCCCAGCAGGATGTTCGATTAAGCTATCTGTTGAACCTAGACTTACCGCAGGCACAAACAACTTGGTGCACATCATCGCTTTAGCCGCGGCGTCGTAGCCACCAGCCATTTCGATGGCGATTACCGAACCAGGGCCGCGCATTTGCTTGGCGACTAGCCCGCGCGGGTCGCATTCGGCTAAACCAGGGAAGTGCACCTTGCTTACAGCTGGATGCCCTTTCAGCTTCTCGGCCAAGTAGATGGCATTTTGCTGTGCACGCTCGACACGCATCGGCAATGTCGGCAAGCTACGTAGTAATAAAAACGCCGCCATCGGATGCATGTTGCCACCCGTTAAAATTCTTATCTGACGAATGTGTGCTGCCCAACTATCATCAGTCGCAACCATTCCTGCGATAACGTCACCGTGGCCGCCAAGATATTTAGTCGCCGAGTGAACAGAGAAGGTCGCGCCTAGAGATAGCGGCGACTGCAGTAGCGGAGTGGCGAAAGTATTGTCGATCATTACCGGCACACCATTCGCTTGAGCTACGATGTCGGCAATATCCACTAAATCTAAAGTTGGATTGGCCGGAGTTTCGGCAATCACCAAAGCGGTGTCGCTGCGCACGCTGTCTTTTATCTCGTCCTCTTTTACCCAATCGACATCGAAACCTAAGAGTCCGCTGCTTAGCAAGTGATCTGTGCAACCATAAATAGGGCGCACCGCAACAATGTGATTACGCTCAACGCCATCTTGCATGGCACGTATTTTCAACGACATCAGTACCGCATGAATTGCAGCCATTCCAGATGCGAAAGCAATCCCGGCATCCGCGTGTTCGAGCTTAGCGAAGGCACATTCGTAGCGGTAAACCGTGGGGTTGTGCAAGCGCGCATAAATAGGAGAGTCAGCTGTAGGATTACCTTCGGCTAAACCTTGAATGCTTTCGCGGCCAGACGCTAGATCTTTTACAGGGTAGGTCGAAGAGAAATCGAGTGGCGCAGAATGTACGCCAAGTTCTTGAAAATCTTCGCGCCCAGCGTGGACGGCGACGGTGTCTATGTGTTTGCTCATGGGCCTATTTTCCGTATATTATTCGGCTTGTCCAACGAATAATTGCGGTGTCCACGCTATAATTGGCGCTATGGACAGGATAGACTTCGAAATATGCAGAGAATTGCAGAATAATGCTCGGTTGAGCAATAAAGAGCTGGCGGGCAAAGTTGGATTAGCACCATCGAGCTGTCATGAACGCTTTAAGCGTTTATGTGCTACAAATGTCATTACCGGCTTCCATGCGACGATTGATGCTGCTCAATTAGGCGCTAGTCTTGAGGCGATGGTGCATGTGCGTTTGGCGAAACATGCACGCGTTGAGGTCGATCGCTTCTTTGAGCATTTGCAGCAATTACCCGAAACGATCGCTTTTTATCACATCACTGGCGAGTTCGATTACTTGGTACATGTTGCCGTTCGCGATGCAAATCATTTGCGCGACTTAGCCTTAGATGCCTTTACAACTAGGCCTGAAGTGGCTCAAATACAGACTTCTTTGGTATTTATGTCAAAAACTAAGGTACAACAGCCTTGTTTTATTGAGTTTTCGTAGTAGATTATATGTAAGGAGAAAATTATGACACAACTTAATGAATTAGTAGGAGCGCAGAAGCGCGTGGTTTCTATCAGCCAACATGCCACAGTTAGAGACGCAGCCAAGTCGATGGCCGAAGCAAACGTAGGGTGCGCCGCAATAATGGACGGCGCCAAATTAGTCGGATTATTTACCGAGCGCGATATCCTTAAACGGATTTTACTTAAAAATCTTGACGTCGATAAAGTTTTGATTGGCGATGTTATGACGCGCGAGTTGATTTGCGCCGGAGCATTGCAATCAGCTAATGATGCACGCGTTTTAATGGAGCGTCATCATATACGACATTTGCCTGTGCTAAACGACGAAGCTGAATTAGTCGGCGTATTATCTATTCGCGACTTGGTGCGAGATCAAGTTAGCGAGATGCGTAACTACATCGCAATGCACGAAGGTTAATTACGTGTAAACTTACCACGCCAATGTAAATGGCGTATAACATCCGGATGTAATAAGGCAAGAATAGTTACTAATTCTAAGCGTCCCATCCACATACCTATGGACAGCACTATTTTTGATGCAGAGCCTATTTCTGCAAAGTTACCCATAGGGCCGACACTTTCGAATCCTGGCCCAATGTTTCCTACGCAGGCTAGCGAGGCGCTAAATGCTGTTACGAAATTAGATCCAAGCATGACTAAGATTAGGGCGACGACTACGTAAGTAAGAGCATAGCAAATGACGAGATTCAGAATACTACGCATCGCATTATTAGGAATAACCCTTCCGCGGTGACGCAGCGGCAGAACTCCGCGAGGGTGCAAAGTACGGGTTAGCTCTGCCCACATGTATTTAAGGGATAGCAAGTTGCGAATTGCTTTGGGGCCGCCAGCAGCAGAACCCGCACATCCGCCAACTAGCATTGCAATAACGAGGAAGGCACGTGCCGAGTCTGTCCATGGAGCAGCGGCATAATCTACGCTCGCGTATCCCGTAGAGGAAATGAGTGATGCAGACTGAAATAATCCAGTACGAACGCTAGTTAGATCAAAGGTGCCGTGGCTTAAAACTAATGCCACACCAGCCGCGGCAAATAATAGCGTGCCGATATAAAACCTAAACTCTCCGTCACGCACGATCGATAAAGGTCGGCGTCGCAAACCGACGTAAAGCAACGGGAAGCTCATCCCGCTGATGGTCATAAAGCCAATAAGGATCCACTCAATAGCGGGGCTACTATAGCCAGCGATAGAGTTTGGGTTCGGAGAAAATCCGCCGGCTGACATCGTTGTCAAACCATGGCAAATCGAATCAAAGGCCGACATGTCTCCGACAAATTTAAGCAGTACCATTTCGAGACTAGTCAGCCCCACATATAGCAGCCATAAGTTGCGCGCAGATTTACGTACCGAAGGGCTAACGACATCGGTCGTGGCATCTGAACTTTCGGCGAACATGATTTGCCGTCCTGCTACGCCGAGTTGCGGCAAGATAACGACGAACAAAGCGATAACACCGAGTCCGCCAAACCATTGGCTCATTGAGCGCCAGAGGAAAAACGAGTCGGTTTGATTGAAGTCGCTAAGGATGGTCGCGCCAGTCGTGGTGAGTCCGGAGATAGACTCGAAGAAGGCATCGACGCCACTCATGCCGGACATCACATAGGGGATTGCTGTGAATATTGCAATCACTAGCCACGCTCCTGCGACTACTCCGAGGGCTTCAGAGCGTCTAAAGTTTTGATCTTTTTCGCTATAACGATTTAGCAGAAAGCCGCCGCCTAAAGTTGCGACGATTGCAACACAAAATGAAATCGTTGCGTCATAGTCACCAAGGTTGTTACCGTAATTAGCGTTATATAAAGCAAGCGCCAATGGTGGCAGAAAAGCCATGCTGTACATGCGCAGGATCTTGCCAATAACTCCGAGGACGAGTGCTAGACGCATATTTTATAAGTTATCAAAGAATTCTCGAGTTTGCTCGACGTTATCGGTTTGACAGAAAACTAGCAATGCGTCACCAGCTTGAATGATGTCTTTGCCTTGCGGGATTAAAACTTCTCCTTCGCGCAGGACGGCGCCAACAATCGCAAACACCGGTGAGTGCATCATGCGTAATTCAATAGGTTCTACACTCTCTGGCACAGTTAAGCGTAAAACGCGCACGTCGCCATGATTGAATTCTGCCATGAAGTCTTGCTCGGAGCGTAGTATCCCGCGCAGTACAGCATTAACCGCAGCACCAGTGGTGGAGCGCACGACATCAATGCCAACCGACTCGAACAACTGTTCGTTGTTGTAGTTGTCTGCTCGGGTTAGGATGCGCTTGACACCTTCTTCTTTAGCGAGCAACGATACCAATAAGTTTTTCTCATCATTGGAGGTGACGGCGATTAAAACCGGAGTGTCTCCGACGTTTTCTTCACGTAATAACGATAGGTCGGTGCCGTCGCCGTGCAAAACTAAAGCTTTGAGTTGGCCGGCTATTTCTTCTGCACGTTTGCGGTCCGATTCTATGATCTTAAGTTTCCAGCCATGCTCTTCTAGCCCTTTTGCAATCGCAAACCCCACGGAGCCGCCGCCAACGATAATCGCGCGTCGTGGATCAGGGCCAACGGTAGTATCTGACATATAACGACGTATCAGGCGTTCGATACCACGGATGTTACCCATAGCTGTTAGCTTGTCGCCAGCGTGCAACATGGTGCTGCCATGTGGAATGAATGATCCATCTTCGCGCTCTACCATCACTAGTACAACACCTTCGGGCACGCCAGCATCTTTTAGACTAACGCCGTCAAAGAGTGAACCGGTTTCGATGCGTCTTTTTACCAGACGCACTTTGCCATTAACGAAAGCGTCAGCCTCAAGCGCACCGGGCACCATCACAATCTTTTGGATTTCTCTAGCCAAGCGTAAGGCTGGTAAAATCACTTTGTCTATGCCAAGAGTATTGGCTAACTGCGCCGCATCATTTTCATTTGTTTGCACTGCTTGCCCACGCAAGAAACAAACCACCTTTTTAGCGCGCATACGCTTAGCTTCGGCGCAAGCCACTAAATTGGTTTCGTCTGCTTTACCACATGCTACAAAGAGGTCAGTATCGAAAATTCTTGCCTCTTTGAGAAGCTTTGCCGAAGTTTGTGACCCGCGAAATATTTGTACATTTAGCGCGTCAAACTCAGTGCTCTCGGCAGCCTTCGGAACAATCAAGGACACCTCATGTTCGTGCATCAATGCTTCTGCAAGGCGCACGGCAATCGAGTCTTCGCCACTTATGGTGATCTTCATGGCTTACAGGATAGCTTATCCGTTGCGACGATTGCCAGCTTTCAGCTTCCTTAAGTTGTTCTTGGCATCGCGTAGGGCGACTTTGACTAAACTTAAATCGGAGTCGTCCTCGTTGCTGTTGGCTAATATCTCGTTCGCCAGCACGATTGCTTCCTCGTATAAGGAAAGGGCTAGCTCATCTTCTGTCTCTAGGTAATAGTGATAAATAACAGCTAGGTCATTCATTATCTGTGGATCAGTCGGCGCAATGCTTAAAGCGTGCTGATAAGCAGCCAATGACTTTTCGGATTCACCTGTTTCACGGTAAAGAAATGCGAGGTTGTTCCAGACATCGAGGTAGTCGGCATCACTAGATGTAGCCCACTGCAGAATGGTGATGGCGTTAGCGTAATCTGTAAAGCTAGCCAAGAAATTCATGCGCTCGCATTCGGCGCGCAAGCCATCGTTTTGCGATACGGATTGCGTGTGGCTTGCTCCAAAATCATTAAGGTACAAAGCATAGTACCTGCCAGAAAAGTTATAAGCCTTTTTAGCTTTGTCGTCGTCTTTGGCTACCGACTGCATCACGCCGCGCTGAAATGCGCCATCGGCTAAGAAGAAGTAGGCATTAGTAAAAGCAGGATTAAGCTCGATTACTTTTTGAAAGTCTCGGTGAGTCTCTGTCCACGAGTCGGCGCCTAAATAATAATGCGCCATGCCACGGTACCAGTAATGCAGCACTTGCTCTGGTTGTGCTTCAGCGAGCACGTCGATTACACCGATTGAGTCTGTTTGCAGCCAGTTATAAACCGCTCCGGAATCTACGCCTGCCGGATCGACTTGCGCAGCTTTAATCCACCATCCAATCGCCTCGGTCTTTTCTTCAGCAACAGTGCTCGCACTATTTACGAATGCGGTCCATGAAACTTCTCCGAGTCGCAATAACGGGGACGCACTCTCGGGTGCACTCTCGCTTGCCGCTGTAAACGCTGCCACAGCTTGTGCTGTTAATTCGACAGCTTTCTCGTCATTACCCATGCCCGCCGCAGTGCGCGACTCTGACAAAAGTAGACGTCCGAATTGTTCTAGAAGCGGGGCGTTGTTGTCAAATAGCTCTAGACCATTTTCGATAATGCTAATCGCATTTTTCGAATCGTTAGCATTAAGCAAAGACTCAGACCAGTTAATCCATACGCTGGCAGGAGCGCCAGCATCTTGAGAAATTAACTGCCATTCGTAGGCGACATCTGCCCAGGCATCAACAGCATCTAGGCCAGTGATATCTCCGGCAGCAATGCCGGCTTCCGTTTCCTGCCCAAGAAGACTGGCGGCAGCAATTTGCTCATCGATAGATTGTGGGGCGTCAGCTTGTGCTAACAGTAGAAGGGTGATGCAGGTTATCATGGTTACTTATTATTGTATTTGTTTGATCTTTTCGCGAATCATCATTACGCCATTTCTCTTTTTGAAAGGGTAGTGTGTTTCACTTATTTTGAGTAGTTTTTCAGCATCGCCTACCTGGTTTAAACGGAAAACCTGGTAGTAAGCTAGATTTTCGTAGGCGTCTCCTACGGCCTCATCGATGTACAGATGTTCCGACTCGGGAACATTGTCATCCATTTTAGCTAGTAAATCTTCACCAACGACAATAGCTCTATGCAATTCTTGTACCGCAAATTCGTGGTGGTCATCTAAATAATAAACAGAGATCAGCGCGCGGTCGTTAATGGCACGTGGGTCTTCTGGTTCAAGCTCTACTAAACGCGAATAGACGTCCCATGATTCTAAATATAATTCATGAGCGGCAGCCGGCTGCTCACTACGCTCAAGTCGGCCGGCAAGGTCGCGCGTAAACAAGCCTAGGTTGTTTACGAATGATGAGACGCTGTCATCGACCAGACAAATACTGCGCAAGAATGCAGTGGCTTTCACCAAGTCACCGCTTTTGTAAATATCACTAACGAGGTAATCAATCGCATTCGGCAAACTTTCTTCACGCCGCGGTTGCTTCATAGCCACAGGGTTATAAGCAATGACATCAAGCACCGAAGCAATGGCGTCATCGATACGTTGCTCATCGCGCAGTAACCAAACGCGTTGAGTCTTAACAATACTTATGTAGTCGCGGCAAGATGTAGCAAAGGCTTCATTGAGGATGGCGGCCTGCTCAAAAGCTTGCTCGGATTGGTCGAGGGCTAGCATCGCCTTTAAGAAATCTGCCGCTGCGCGTGTATCACGTGCCTGCAGATATAGAGATTCGCCGTAGTACCACAGGGCCGTAGCCGAATTGCTAAGTTCGAAACATAATTGCTTCAGCGTAGCGGTGTGCAAATTGCGATTACCGGTGCACAAGTTGCTTAGTCGTGTATAGGCGGTCTCGCTATCTGGCGCCGACAGAATCGCACTTGCTAGAGCCTCGGCCGCGACGACCGGGCGTTGCTGCCACGTGTGAAAATCAGCGAGATTTATGCGAGTGGCGTATGGAGCTCCAGCTTCGATTGCCGCTTCGAGCGCCTCAATAGCAAGATGCGGTGCCGGAGTAGGGCTTGCATTTTGTTGACGTTCTGCGATGACACGCCCCAAACCGATCTCGCCGATTAGGATGTTGTCGCTAAGCTCGAAATTAGAACTATCGCTAGCATGCCATAGTAGGGCAGCATCCCAAGCGTTGACGAAATCTCCTTGGCGGCATAGTGAGCGCGCTTGTCCACGCAGCGCAGCAGTGCGCGTATTTGGGTCGTCGACGCACATCTCAAAGGAAGAATCGGCATCACTAAATAAGTCGGCGGCCAATCCAGGGCCCAGCGTCCCTGCCATTTGTCGCTGCTCAAGTAGGTTCAAAGAGGCCTGGCCAAAGAGCAAATGTAAACGTGGTGCGTCATGCAACGCGAGTAAATCATCGAGTTGCCGCAGAGCATTTTCTGGATCTAGACCGACTTCTAGCGCGAGGTTAGCGTAATCTATATCTTCTAAGCCTGTGCTGTCGTTGTGCGCGGAAGAGTCGGCGTCATTAAGTACAGAGTATTGCTTACTAGTAGCAATAGGATGATTCGCCGATGAGCAGCTAGCAAAAATGCTAAAAACCACATAAGGAAGAATAGTTGTAAAATTAAGTAGTAACTTCATGGCTGATTACGTCTATATTATAGGAACTTACCATGCAGATGCACCATAACGCCAATTTATTCGCAAAAGCTCTCACTGCCTTAGCTTTACTGCTAAGCTTTAGTTTAGTCGGTCAAACCTGTTCTACCAAGTCTCCAACGGTAGTGTTCGACCCTGACCGCGATGATGACGAAGGCGGTGGCGGCGAAGGCGGCGGCGGCGGCGGCGGCAGCACTTTGCCCGACCAAGGCGCGTCTGCGCCTGAGCATGGATCACTGATTTTAGCCGGACGTCCACTTATTCTTGATGCCGCGCCAAATATGCAAACGGTTGACTGCCACTCTGTAATATCGATCTATTACAGCGAAAGCATGAAGGCGAACACTGTGACCAATGGTTCCTTTGAGTTGCGCGAGAAAACATTCGGCACTTTAATATCCACAAGCCCGTCCACTTGGCTGATGGCTAACCGTTTGTTGATTGTCCAGCCGCAGTTTGTATTAACCCCTAATACTACATATCAGCTAACGGCTAATGACGGCCCCGTAGACCTCGACGGGCTCGCCTACGACCCAGGGTTGTCGCCGGTGTTACTCGAGTTTACTACAGCAGCAACTGTCGACGGCGTGCCGCCAACAATATTAGCTACCTATCCGCTTGACTCTTCGATTGATCAAACTAATGATAGTCAGGCAGTCGTCGTATTCTCTAAACAAATTGATACAACGACTATTAGCGCTTCAGTGTCGCTAAGTAATCAAACGACGTCTTTTTCGGCAGATTACGATACTACTGCCGCATTCGCGTCACGGCATGCCGGCGATCGCGTATTCAGCTTCGACCATAATGATGACGCTAATGATTTGGCTGCTAACTTGCAGCTCAACATTAATACTACCATTGCTGATTCAAGTATTTCACATTTGTTTCTAGCAAACAGCTATCAAAGTAATTGGCTAACAATGAGTTTGCAGCGTCCGCAAGAGATCCAATTAGACAATCTAGATTTCGACCCGTTTGTGCCGGCTGCTAACTTAGCGAACTATCAATTATTCCCTTTACAGGTTTTGATGCCAGTGGGATCGCTCGCAACCGATCCAGTGGTGTTGCGCATTCATCAATACGATGAAAACAACATAGAAGATGAACGTCTGGTTACTGCCGAATTAGTCGCAGGGGCAGGCTTAGTAAACTTTGATGTCGATTTGACAGCTACGCTCCTAGGGGTGCAAGCACCTGTCTTTGAGGCAGTTTCTGAAATGCTGTTGGCGGCATACACCGAACGCGGTGGTTTGCGTACCGCTGTCGTATTACATCTCAACGACGACGCGCAATTCGAACCTGTCATTCACGATTTGATTCCGCCAGCGTTTACGCAATTCGGGCCACCTTTTGGCTCGTTTCTTGGTCAGTTTCGCTCATCTTTGCCGGTAGTGCGTCCTTATGGTTTGGCTACTGAATCTCTCGGAAAAATTAATCTCGACGTTGCTGGCGACCGAGTGGTGCCCGTAGTTAGCGAAGATAATTTTTTCATAGCAAACTCTTTCGACCCAGCTCCGGCAGCAGTAACCGAAGGTCCAGAGCCATTCGTGTTGGAACTTACAGATGCAGTCGGCAACACGGCATTTTCCCCGGTAACAGCCGAAGCGCACTTTAGCGGATTTGTCGGCGGTAATGATTTGGCCACGGCAAGCGGCATTATGCGCATTGTGGCTCTTGATGCCAATCATTTATTTCCGATTGGCGGCGCAACGGTGCACATCGAAGATTTTGGTGGCGGTAATGAAGACTTCGCAATCAGTGGCAGTGGTGGCTCAGTCACCTTTAGCGGCAGGGTAGGCGCGCAAACAGTAACCATTCAGCGGCTCGGGTGGCATGCTACAACGCTAGTGGGCGTCGATGCTAGTATCGTTTCCTTGCCCCTGTCTCCAGAATCTTCAATTCAGGTATCGGTGTCGCCACAAATACTAAACCTTACTTCCGGCATTAGTCAGATTGGTTCAAATACGCTGGCGACATCCGCGGGTGATAGCGACGAGTTTATGATTCAATATTTTGATCTCGACCAACTTTTCGGAGACTTTATTTCTAGTGCAATCAATCGACCTGGTTGGTTTGTCGCATTCCATGATGTGGAATCCTTCTCGGGACCGATAGTAAAGAGGTATTTCCGATTTGTCGGAGTTGAAGAAAGAATTATCACTGCTCCGTCTACAGCCTCTGGCGCTATCGTGCCGACCATCGCGATGGCCGAGTCGTCAAACACCGTAGCACCTTCTACAAATTACATTTATCCCGTGGTAATCACTGCAGGATCGGGGTTCACTGGTGCCCCCGTTATTAGCGGTGTAACGATTTCTACGGTTATCCCCGGTCTAAGTGGCCCGGTTGTCGTCGGCGCCGGATCTTTAGATCTTAGTATTATCGCGCCTGCTGTTAATGGTGCTGCCGAATTAGAAATAAACTTGTTGTCTGAGGCGATAGCAGAAGGGGCGGATAGTTTGAATGTTAATTTGAATGTCTACGCCGCCGACGCCAGTGGCAATCAAGTCTCGGCAATGGTGGCTGCATCCGTCGCTACGTCACCAGCAAGTGCGGCTGTCAGTATGCCAGATGTACCTACGACCGGTGGCGCTTGGGCCGGTGGTACTTATCCTTTTACGGCAACCTTTAGCGACACTCTAAACCTTAGCGAAGGGATGTACGAGATCGTAATAACCGACTCCTCGGTCGCGGAAAACGTGTGGGATGTCTACGTGATGCGCTCTGCAGCTTCTGCAGGAAGCATCGTGCTGCCGTCATTGCTCGATGCACCAGGCGGCCTCTCACCTCTTATCCCGCTGTCCACGGCACCAAGTGTTAGCTGGAGGGCGTACACCTCAGCATATGAGATGGCCCCAGCATTTAGCGAGATTGGCTTTTTCCTTAACGTTATAAAGCGCGATCGTATCAGTTGGGCTAAATCAGCGGTAGTAGCGGGTGTAGTCAGCTTTTAATATCGACGTTGTGCCGCACACTATCCAGTGGCATAACGTTATAATCTGCGCGACCTCTAGTCTGGGCCCTCTGCCTGGATTTTTGGCGTAGTAGACAATTTCGTCTACCACGAATGGCTTAACAAAGGAAAAACATGCCACTCACAACACAACAAACACAAGAAATTATTCGTGAATTCGCCCGCAATGAGGGTGATACAGGTTCTCCAGAAGTACAAGTAGCAATCCTGACAGAAGACATTCGTCAACTGACAGAGCACTTAAAGTCTCATAAGAAAGACACTTCATCACGTCGAGGCATGTTAGGCAAAGTTGCCAAGCGTCGCAAATTGCTAGGTTACCTACGCAAGAAAGATGCGCATCGCCACCACGTGTTAATAGAGAAACTTAAAATTCGCGGCTAATCCATAATAAACAAAAACATTAAGCGGAAAGCGGAATGACAATTTCAAAAAATAAAAATGTGACTTCAGTGTCACGCGAAATCGGTGGGCGTACGCTCACTATCGAAACTGGCTGGATTGCCAAGCAAGCATCAGGTTCTGTCCTGGTTAGCTATGGTGAAACAGTAGTAATGTCTACAGTCGTAGACGGTGGCCCAAAAGATATGGGCTTTTTCCCCCTCACGGTAGATTACCGTGAAAAAACATACGCTGCCGGTAAAATCCCTGGTGGCTTCTTCAAGCGCGAAGCACGTCCTTCTACTAAAGAAGTATTAGCTATGCGTTTGCTAGATCGTTCGGTACGTCCGATGTTTGCTGAAGGTTACATGAACGAAGTTCAAGTAATGTCATCAGTATTATCGTACGACCAAGAAAACGAGCCTGAAATATTGCATATGATTGGCGGAATGGCTGCCATCCATATCTCGAAGATTCCTTTTGAGGGTGCAATGGCTGCAGTTCGTTTGGGTTATGTCGATGGTAATGTAATCATCAACCCAACTCACTCTGTAATCGCCATGGAAAACAACCTACTTGATCTGACTATGTCAGGTAACGCTGGTTCAGTATGCATGGTTGAAGCTGGCGCCAAAGAGCTGCCAGACTCAGAAGTAAGCGTAGCACTTGCGGCAGGGCACGAAGTCATCAAAGACATCTGTTCTATGCTTGAAGAATTGCGCGAGAAAGTTGGCGTCGAGAAAATCGTGCCAGTAGTCAAAGTAAAAGATTCTTCAGTGCATGATTCGATTCTCGAAAAGTACACTCAAGCTGCAGTCGAAAAGGTTCTCTCAACCGATGGCAAGTTCGAGCGTTACGACGCTTCCGATGCCTTTGTTGCTCAGGTGGTTGCTGAAATGGCACCAGCTGGCGATAGCGACGAAGATCAGGCAGCGCAAAAGACTATGAAGTCTGCTGCGAAGGCTGTTGTTAACACTGTCGAGCGCGATATGACCCTTCACGGGCGTCGTGTAGATGGTCGTGATACAAAGACGATCCGTCAAATTGACATCGAAACTCGTATGTTGCCACGCGTGCACGGCTCTGCCTTGTTCACACGCGGCGAGACTCAAGCGATTGTTACCGCAACACTTGGTTCTACCGACGACGAGATGTTCCTAGATGGCTTGCAGGCTGAACGCGCTAAGAGCAAGTTCTTCCTACACTACAACTTCCCTCCGTTCTGTACTGGCGAAGCAAAAATGCTACGTGGTACTTCACGTCGTGAATTAGGTCACGGTTGCTTGGCTGAGCGTGCGCTCTACCCAATGTTGCCTGACTACAATGATTTCCCTTACACGATTCGTATCGTGTCAGATATCACCGAGTCAAACGGTTCGTCATCGATGGCGTCTGTTTGTGGTGGTACATTGTCTATGCTAGATGCGGGTGTACCGATGAAGTCACCTGTTGCTGGTATCGCAATGGGACTCATCATGGACGAAACAAATGGCGAATACGCTATCTTGTCCGACATCCTAGGTTCAGAAGATCACCATGGCGACATGGACTTCAAAGTAACGGGTACTGTAAACGGCATCACTGCTCTGCAAATGGATATCAAGGTTAAAGGCTTATCAGCTGCAATCCTTGATGAATCTATCATTCAGGCAAAAGACGGTCGCTTGCATATCTTAGATAAGATGAACGAAATCCTGGGTGGCCCTTGCGAAGAGGTTTCTCCATATGCGCCAGTTAACAAGAGCATCAAGATTCCTTCTGATAAGATAGGCTTCTTGATTGGTCCAAAGGGCGCTAACATCAAAGATCTACAAGAGACATTCGGCGTAAACGTCAGTGTGCTTGACGATGACGGTAACATCCAAGTTTCTGGTAACCCAGTGGCGAACGTTGAAGCCTGTATCGAAAAGATTGCAGCTCAAACACGAGTCATCAAAGCCGGCGAACGTTTCACTGGTAAGGTTACAGGTGTTAAAGATTTCGGCTGTTTCGTCGAGCTAGGTGGCGGCCAAGAAGGCATGTGTCACATTTCCGAGCTAGAAGAAGGGCGCGTTGAAGACGTGGCTGATGTCTGCAAGGAAGGCGATGAAATTACTGTAATCGTGCTAAATGTTGACGAGCGCTCTGGCAAAGTTCGCCTAAGCCGTCGCGTTGCAATGCTTGAATCTGAAGAAGATATTGCAGCTGCTCTTGAAGAAGCAGCTAAGCCTCGCCCACGTGCTCCACGCCGTGACAGCCGCGATAGCCGCGGTGGTGGAGGTCGCGATGATCGTGGCCGTGGCCGTCGCGACTAACAGATTTAGTCGTTTAGGTGGCGCAAAAGTGAAATTTTGCGCCACCTTTTTTTATTTGATGTCTATATATAGTGGTTGCTTCGGCCAAAACGGTCTAAAACTTGAGTATTTATTAAAAAAAGTATAAAAATGTAGCAACCATAGTGTGTTTCGTGACGTATCCATTTACAATAGGAGAATCAACATCATGAAAACCGCCTTCGCAGTACTCGCCCTGATCATCTCACCATTAGCATTGGTGGCTTCAGCAAACTTCTCAGCATTTGATGCCGTTATGGCCGAATCTGAGGTACGTCTAGATCGCTCGAAAGTGCGACACGGTAATGCCAGCTCTTTTGACCCGGCAGGCAACGCTAAGGTAGCAACTGTACGCTCTACAGAGGTCTATAACGCTACACCAGCCGGAAAAACTATTAAGAAAGAGGGCGTAGAGAAAGGCTCTGCTCGCTACAACAAGTTAATCCGTGAAGCAACGAACACTTATAAAGTGGCACTGAAAAAAGTCGCTGCCAGTTCAAGTTACACATTGATAGTAGAACAGGGTGGTATTTCCGGTTACACTAATGTTACCGATGCTACAGCTGCAATCATCTCTGCTATTTAATCGATTGAGAAAATCGACGCCACTAGCCATTTGTCTAGTGGCTTTTTCTTTGCTAGCCAGTTGCGGCTTGCCTATGTTTGGCGATGAAGAAATCGTCGAGGGCGAACAGCAAATTGAATTCTCCGATATTCCTGTAATCGTAGCACCGCTGTCCTT
>JBLINB010000011.1:0-40259 GCA_047638975.1 Myxococcota bacterium | reverse complement strand
ACAGTTACTCATTCGTTGCTGATACGGCACCGACTACTGCTAGAGTCGGTGTATTCAGCTTCAAGCCAGGTGCACCTGTTTACTCTTTCGTTTCTGCACAAATCCCGCAGTAAGTATTGAGTAAAACCGACAACCCACAAGCTCGCCGTCTGCGTAATTCGCGACGGCGAGCTTTGGTTTTGGGTGGAGTGCAGTTATTGCTGCTAGCGCATATTGCACATTGGATCATTACGGGCAGTAGTGTTGCGCCACTTGAGCCGTCCGAAGCTATTTCTTTTTCGCGAAATAACGTGATTACGCCAGGGCTGATTGTGCTTGGGGTTGCAGTGCTTAGCACTTTAATATTTGGACGATTTTTTTGCGGTTGGGCATGCCATTTATTAGCTTTGCAAGACGCATGCGCCTGGCTGTTACGCAAATTGAAAATACGTGTGCGCCCGTTGCGCTCGCGGGTATTACGACTGGTACCGGTGCTTGCCTTCATCTGGATGTTCTTAGTGCCGCTGTATGCTCGACTAACTATGTCAGCAGCTCAACCGAGCTTATCGACGGAATGGACTACGTCCTCGTTCTGGGAAACTTTCCCTAGTGCAACCGTTTCGATTATCACATTCGTCGTAGCCGGCTGTTATGTGATCTATTTGCTAGGCAACAAAGCTTATTGCCTTTATGCGTGCCCCTATGGCGCGATTCTTGGCGCTAGCGATACTTTCTCTGTAGGGCGTATTGTCGTCGATGACAACAAATGCAACTCGTGTATGGAATGCACTAAGGCTTGTAGTTCTAATGTCATTGTTCATCAAGAAATCAAAGAATTTGGCGCGGTTGTCGATAGCAATTGCATGAAAACGCTCGACTGTGTAGCCAGTTGTCCCAACCAAGCGCTTAGCTTTACCATTGCTATGCCAACAGTGATGCGCCAATCACGGCCGGTTCCGGATTCAAAAATGCACGCCTTGTCGATAAGCGAAGAGGCTGTCTTAGCCGGCGGATTTATCTTTGGATTTTTCTCTACCCATGACCTTTTTGGTGCGGTCCCGTTTTTACTTGCGTTGGGGTTCGGCTTAGTTGCCGCCCATGGTGCCTTATTGATATGGCGAAAAAAGATATCGGTATCGAAGTCAAAAATTAAGTTCGGGGCGTTGTTACTTGGTCTCATGTTTTTCATGCATGCTGCCGTCGTGCAATCGCAGGCATTACAACGTGATCATTATTTCAATCAAACTTTTGATTTGCGCATGGCTTATTTGCGTGGTGAAATTGAAGTGCCTCTAAAAGCAGAGAGTTTGCAAGTGTTTCTTAATGCCGACAAGTATGCTGCGACGACATCAGCAATCTCATACGCGGGTTATGAGCGCAACATAAACGTGCATGGCTGGCGCCAATTAATGAGTGGCGACCGCCCTGGCTTCGAAGCAGCTATGCGCGCTATTTTGTTGATACGCCCCGGGTTTGGCGAGGTAATGTTTCAGTTGGGTATCCACTATTGGGTTAGTGGTAAGGAGCAGCTGGCTATTGAAATCATGCAGGAAATCACTGCAGATGACGCTAAATATTCGACTGCGCAACAATATATAGAGAAAATAAACACTCATGGCTTGGAGCACTAACATTAATGTCGGCGCGGGGCTAAAATTCGCTCCTCATGCCAGACGCAACAGCCACTGTTAAGTACCGCAAAGATTACACCGTAACTGATTTTTGCATTGAAAAAGTCGACCTCGATTTTCACCTAGAAGACGATTACACCCTCGTTACTTCCGATTTAGAGATTCGCCGACGCGACTTATCCGCAGCTAAGAATTTAATCCTCGATGGCGAAGAGCTAGAGCTGCAAGAAATACGCATCGACGGCGCGAGTTTGAAAGAGGGTGATGACTATAAATTGACCGAAGCGGGGCTCGAGTTGTACGACGTGGCAGATTCTTTCAGTCTACAAACGGTAGTCAAAATAAAGCCGCATCTGAATACCCAACTGTCTGGTTTATATCAATCGGGCTCGATGTTTTGTACGCAATGCGAAGCTCTAGGCTTTCGACGTATAACCTATTACTTAGATCGTCCAGATGTCATGGCCACCTTTAAGGTACGCATCAGTGCAGATAAAGAAAAATACCCCGTCCTTCTAAGTAATGGTAACTTGGCAAATAGCGGTGACCTTGATGACAAGCGCCACTTCGCCGAATGGCATGACCCGTTACCTAAGCCGTCTTATTTGTTTGCGGTTGTTGCTGGTAATCTCGGAGTACTGCATGATACATTCGTAACCTGTAGCGGAAAGAACGTCGATCTCTATGTCTACAGCGAGCACGAGAATGCTGATAAATTGGGCTATGCAATGCAGTCCTTGATTGCATCAATGAAATGGGATGAAGATGTTTATGGTTTTGAATATGACCTCAATATTTATAACATCGTGGCTGTCGGCGACTTCAACATGGGCGCCATGGAAAACAAGTCGCTGAATGTCTTCAACACGGCTTATGTGTTAGCGTCGCCACAGACAGCGACAGACAATGATTATGAAGGTATCGAGGGCGTGATTGGCCACGAGTATTTCCATAACTACACCGGTAATCGTATCACCTGCCGCGACTGGTTCCAGCTAACCCTCAAAGAAGGATTGACGGTCTTCCGCGATCAGCAATTCAGTGCCGACATGGGTGATGCTGCTTTAAAGCGCATTGACGATGTTAATGTCTTGCGTTCGGTGCAATTCCGCGAAGACATGGGGCCAATGGCACATCCGATCCGTCCTGATTCTTATGTGGCGATGGATAACTTTTATACATCTACGGTGTATAACAAAGGTGCCGAAGTCATCCGCATGCTGCACACGTTGGTTGGTGCTGAAGGATTTAGGCGCGGTATAGATTTGTACTTCGAACGCTTCGATGGTCAGGCTGTTAGTTGCGATGATTTTAGGCAGGCTATCGCTGATGCTAACGATCGTGATTTCTCCCAATTCGAGCGCTGGTATTCGCAGGCCGGAACACCGAAAATCACGCTGACGACAACCTACGATAAGTCGGCAAATAAATTTACTCTGCATTGTGCGCAGTCATGTAAGCCAACTCCAGGCCAAGATGAAAAGTTGCCATTCCACCTGCCATTACTTACAGCTTTGCTTGATCGCGAAGGAAATGAATTAGCTGCGGGGCGTGTTCTAGAATTAACGACAGCTCAAGAAGACTTTGTATTCGAAAATATAAGCAGTGAGCCAGTCGTTTCGGCTTTGCGTCAATTCTCTGCGCCAGTAACTGTAGACTTCTTGCAAAGTGATAGTGACCTGCAAGTGTTGATGTCGTACGACAGTGACACTTTTAATCGTTGGGAGGCCGGGCAGCGCTTTGCAACACGCGTTATCTTTCAAATAATGTCTGATTTAGGCAAAGGCGAAGTCGCGACACCAAGTGCTGCCTTCATAGGCGCCATTTCTAAGGTGGCTAACGACGACAAACTGTCGATAGGCATGAAATCATACTTGTTGTGCTTACCGACTCATGCGGCGCTTAGTGGCCAACTAGATGTGGTCGATCCCGAGTTGCTGCATAGCGCACGCAATATTTTGCGCCAAGCAATCGCCGACTCGCTGCAATCTAAATTTTCAGAAATATACATGAGTTTAGCTAGCGACGAAGCATACGAGCCTAGTTCTCAGCAAATTCAGCGCCGTCGCTTGCGTAATGTTTGTCTGGCATACTTAAGTATTGCCAATGACGGTAGTGGCACTGAATGGTGCACGAAGCAATTTGCCGCAGCTACAAACATGACAGACTCTATATCGGCCTTAGCATGTCTTTCTAATCTAGACGTCCCGCAACGCCAAACAGCGCTGTCCGAGTTCTTCGAGAAATGGCAAGGCGAAGACCTCGTTGTTGACAAGTGGCTATCCGTGCAAGCGTCTAGCTCTGCTGCAGACACTTTGGCGCGCGTTAAATCACTTAAAGAGCACCCAGCTTTTGACATCCGCAACCCGAATAAAGTTCGGTCATTGATTCGAACTTTTGCAGCGAACCCAGTCCATTTCCATTCTGCGGATGGCGAGGGATACCGCTTTGTAGCCGATTGCGTCATCGAACTCGATCAGCTGAACCCACAGATTGCTGCGCGAATTGCTGGGGCGTTTGCACAATGGCACCGCTATGAGCCGAAGCGCTCCGAGCTAATGAAAGCGCAGCTACAGCGCATTTCTGAGCATGAAGGGCTGTCAGCGGATAGTTTCGAGATAGTCAAGCTGAGCTTGCAGGCCTGAGTTGCTAAAATACGTAAAATGAACATCTTATTACTAGGTTCCGGAGGACGCGAGCATGCTCTAGCGTTCAGAATTGCCAAATCTCCATTGTTGAGTCATTTATACTCAGCTCCAGGCAATCCTGGCACAGCAGAGTACGGCTCTAACGTTAATATCAGTGTCGACGATACAGATGCTATCCTTGAGTTCTGTCAGCGCAATAGTATAGATTTGGTGGTCGTTGGCCCTGAAGGTCCTCTTGTGAATGGTTTAGTTGACGTTCTACAAGCTGCCGGAATCTCTGCTTTCGGGCCAAGCGCCGCAGCTGCCGAACTCGAAGGCTCAAAAGTATGGTGCAAAGAGTTGCTTGACCGTAACCGAATTCCGACAGGCGCTTCTCGCACTTTCCGTGATTACAATCAAGCTGTTTCATATGTTGAAGGGGCGGTATCGTATCCCTTGGTCATAAAAGTTTCAGGGCTAGCAGCCGGGAAAGGCGTAATCATTTGTCAAGATGCACGCGAAGCTAAAGACGCCGCCTGCGAGATACTCCAAGAAAACCGTTTTGGTAAAGCCGGAGAGCTCATGCTAGTCGAAGAGTTTCTTGAAGGTCCAGAAGTCTCGGTATTTTGCCTAACCGACGGACGCACTTTCATTCCTCTAGAGAGCTGCCAAGATCACAAGGCATTGCTTGATAATAATGAAGGACCGAATACCGGTGGCATGGGCGCTGTAAGCCCTAACACCGAACTTAGCGCGCGCGCTAACGACACTATCGAACGTCAACTGATTCTGCCAACCATTCATGGTATGGTGCACGAAGGGCGTCGTTTCCAGGGGGTATTATTCGCCGGAATTATCATGACAGCCGGTGGTCCAAAAGTTCTTGAATACAATGTGCGCTTCGGCGACCCAGAAACGCAAGTGCTTATGATGCGTTTTACTAGCGATATCGTGCCATACTTAAAAGCATGTGCCGAGTCGACGCTCGAAACCCTCGAGGCTCCTGAGTGGACATCAAAACCAGCATGTACTGTAGTCTTGGCAGCACCAGGATATCCAGGAGAATATAAAAAGGGTCTGACTATTACAGGCCTTGAAGACATCGAGTTATCAGATGAACTGCAAGTCTTTCATGCCGGAACAAAGATGGTCGATGGCAAGCTTGTTACCAGTGGTGGACGCGTGTTCTCCGTCACTGCATTAGGCGACAACATCGCTGATGCGCGTAAAAAAGCATATGCTGCAGCAGAAAAAATTAACTTTGACGGCAAGCAGATGCGTAAAGACATAGGCTTAGCAGCGCAATTGGCTAGTGAGGTTAATTATTAAGTATCAAGAGGTACTCAAGTCCTTCGAAGATTTTCTGCGGGGCAAAGGTCTACGGGTTACTAATCCGCGGCGCGACATATTACGCATTTCCTGGAATAGTCCAGAGCACTTCACTGCCGACGATATGTACCAGTGGGTACGTGAAGACGATGCTGATGCTTCGCGTGCGACGGTGTACCGAACTTTAGCTTTACTGTCCGAAGCCGACTTCCTGTCAACAATGAATGATGGTAAAGGTACCGTGCTTTACGAAAAGCATCTAGGTGAAGATGGGCACCATGATCATATGATTTGCACTGGTTGCCGCAAAATAATCGAATTTGTTTCGGATGATATAGAGCGTATTCAAGAAGAGGTTGCTACCAAACATTCGTTTAAATTATTAAACCACACACTGCGCCTCGAAGGGCTGTGTGTGGCTTGTCGCTAATGCTTGCTTAAAGAGTTAAAGCGATCTCTTCAGCTAATGATTCCGCTAACTTAGCGCGCCCGCGCATGCCGAATTCTGCGGCAATAACGCGCAACGTGCAGAAGTCATTGTTTTGTGGCATGATCATTACCATAACGGAATAATGAACTTGACCTTCTTTGAACTCAAGGCGTAGCGAACCCTTAGTGACCACAATATCGCTGGCCTCTTCGCGCGAGTTGACTACAGCTTGACAGGCGGCAAAAGCGTCTTGTGGGCCAGAGTTAAGCAATATTTCGCCGGAGTCATTACGGAATTCATCTACCGTCCAGACGCCGGCGACAGCGCCAACTCCGACGATGAGAAATGGTGCGGCACAAGACGTAAGCAATAGTGCCGAAATAATTAAGAGACGGTTGATTTTCATTCGAGGTAGAGCCCAATTAGGCTACCTCGATTGTATCGCGTAGCAACTGCAATTCGTAGTCCTTTAAGCGTGGTTGTTTGAAACGCTTGAATAATTGGCGTAACGGAACATTGCGCTCGCCGTTTATCAGTTGTGCATAGTGATATGCGCTGCGTTCTATCCACTGATATTCATTCTGCTCGGCATGCTCCTGCAGACGGTAAAAAGGGTTTAAGACTATGCTGCACAGGTTTCTTAGCGTTGCACTACGAAATTGCCGACAAAAAGTGTCCGTCCCTGAAAACTCTTCGCAATGAATGAGATGGACAGCGGCCTGAATGATTTGATTAGCATCGATCTCTCCTGGAATCCATAGCAGTGGCAGGCGTGGATGGAATACAGGCGTCGTCGGCACCTGCGCAAATTGTTGCTGCTGCTCGTTGTCGAGGCAGGCATAGAAGCTAGGCCAATCCTCTGCTGCCATGACCTCAAAAGCTGATTGTGGAAGGGCGATATTTAAATGTGGCGCGAGTTTCTCTGCAGCAGCCTCGATTAAGTAACCGAGTTCTTCCGCATAATCGCCCGCATTGTCACTACCGAAATCCATGAGAAACGCCGCCGTATGTGCCAGTGGCGGGGTGCGCATCCAGGCCCATTTGTTCGCTGTGAATTTGAGTACTTCGTCAAAGTCATTCTTCAGCATGGAGTCCCATAATGAAGCAGGGGAAAGATGGATTACTGTGGGAGTAATACCGACAGCGCGCAACTGCTGTGGCAAATGCTCATCAGCTAAATGCCAATCGCCAAAATGTAACGCTAAGTTTAACTGTGGTCGATGCTGTATTAATTCCTGTACTAGGCTCGCGCAAAGTTGATCGCGGCTTTCTGCATCGCTATTAAACCATGCGCCATGAATTTCAAATTTTGCACGCTGCGACTCGTCGAAGAGTAAAGGGTAACTTTTTTGCAGCGACCAGCCATTCTCTAAAGTAATCGTTTCCGTACAGAGAGAGCCGCGCGCGATAGTAGTTTTTTGATTTAATAATTCAAGAATAATCACAACTTCGCCGCTGGCTTGTTGCATTTGCTCGACAATAAAAGAGAAATCTTGACGTGATCTTTTAAGGGGATGAAAGTCAGAAACAACGACGCAAGAAGAATGTGCAATCACTCGCATCATTTCATGTTCTGTCGCGCCAAGAAATCTATTTTTTAAACAACTATTCCAGTTGCCTTCATAATCGCGTAAGTTCTCAGGAGTCGCTGGAGACTCTTGAGACCATTGCTGCCGCAGTGCGTGTTCAAATTTGAACAACTGGGCAGTAAAACGCTGGGAAGGTGATTGCACACCGCATTTGCGGATACAATCACCTTCGCTTTAGAGATTAATAGCTTTTTTAATTTGCCAAGTAAGGGGCTAGTAAGCCTCTGAAAAATGCCAGACCTTCGCTACCGTCTCCCCAAGCACCATTGCCGCGATCAGGAGTATGCAGTACCGACAAGTTGCGTTCGGGGTGCGGCATCATGCCAATAATGCGTCCGGATGAAGAAATCATGCCAGCAATCGCGCCTATAGAGCCGGACGGGCAGTCAGGCCACTCTTCGCTGATTTCGCCAGCACGATTGCAGTAACGCAACGCAATAGCATTCGCAGCTTCTAATGCCGCGACATCTTTTGCGCCACCAGCCAATACGATTTGCCCTTCGGCATGCGCGGACGGCGCTGGCAACACGCTACCGCTAGGTAGGATATGCGACATCGCGTCGTCGACAATCATGCGTGACCACCGTGCTTCAAAACGATGTGAGGTGTTCCAGGTGAGGGACACCTCAACGCCTTCGACTTGTGGTAGTAAACCGGCTTTTACTAAAACCTGAAAACCATTACACACGCCAAAGATGGAACCTCCACGCTCATGCAAGGCCAATAATTCAGTAGATAAAAACTTTTCGACTTCTAACCCTAGCACGCGTCCAGCGCCAAGGTCGTCGCCATAAGTGAAACCACCAGGTATTGCGAATACATCAAACTCGCGAATAACTTCAGGCTTCTGAATTAATTCACGAATATGGATTTCAGTAACATCTGCGCCAGCCAGCTCAAACGCATAGCGTAATTCGCGATCGCAGTTTATGCCCGAGGCAAACAGTTGGAGTACTTTTGGCTTCATGCTGGAACTTGGTTGGCTGTTGCTAAGACACTACGTGATGCGCAGTAGATGAGAACACCGTCGTGTTTTAATTCGAGTTGGGGACTGTCAGTTATTTGACCAATCGTAGCCCATTGATTACCACGCATCACTTCTGCGAAACGGTCAAGGTTTTGCGGACTGACTTCAGCAATGAATCGTGTTGGTGCTTCTGCAAACAGCGCACTAATATTAGTTAAAGTTTCGGTAGTCGGAACGAGATTGCTATCTAATTCAACACCCAAGCCATCCGCTCCAATAACCATTTCGGCGGCTGCGGCTGCTAGACCACCTTCGCACAAATCATGGCAGCTGCTAATTAAGCCTTCGCCAATTGCTTTATGCACAGCATCAAAGATCGCTACAGCTGAGACACAGTTAGGACGCGGTACGATGGAATCTTCAAGGCCAAGTAAATCGCTGGCGACACTTGCACCTCCGGCGGTAGTGCTTGCACCAATCTGCACCAGTAAGTTTCCTGCGGCGACCGGAACTGTGCCCACAGTTTTTTCGCAATCATCAACGATGGCAGTTGCCGTACACAGTAAAGTCGGTGGGATTGCCACTTCTTTATCGCCGACGCGGTATTCATTATTCAACGAATCTTTGCCACTAATGAATGGAGTGCCATATGCAATGGCAACGTCGTGGCAAGCCTGCGCTGCAAGTACCAATGATCCTAGACGGTCTGGCTTGCGGCAATCACCCCAACAGAAATTGTCGAGAATAGCTGTTCGATGCGGATTTCCTCCGGCAGCCACCACATTACGCATGGCCTCATCGATAGCATTTGCTGTCCCGGCATAAGCATCTAACTCAGACATGCGCGGTGCGATTCCGCAGCCGATGGCCACTCCTTGTGGTAAATCAAGGCGTGGCTTGACTACAGTTCCGTCACCGGCGCCGTTGCCATTTGCTCCTTGATAGGGCTTGAGAACAGTGCCACCTTGCACTTCGTGATCGTACTGACGCACGACAGATTCTTTGGAAGCAACCGATGGATGCTCTAGAGTATCGAGTAATAGTTTTTCGCAGTCGAAAGTGTCAGGCCACGCAGTAGCATTTTGCGGTGGAGATGTTGCCACGGCATAGTTCAAGGGTTGTGGCACACCGCCATGCAAGAACTGCATAGGCATGTCGCCAACGACTTCGCCATGCCAACGTAGAATTAAGCGTTGGTGATCGGCGAAAGTTCCGAGCACGGTAAGCTCGACATCATGCTTGTCGCACAACTGTTGCAGATGATCGAGATTCGACTTATCGACAGAAGCAATCATGCGTTCTTGCGCTTCAGAAATCCAGATCTCCCAGTAGTCGAGCCCCGCGTACTTAAGTGGTGCGCGATCGAGATCGACTTCGGCGCCAATTTCTTCGCCCATTTCACCGACGGCAGAGCTGAATCCTCCGGCACCACAATCGGTAACCGCATTAAACAAATCCGCATCACGCGCTTCTAGTAAGACGTCGAGTACTTTCTTCTCGGTAATCGGGTCGCCGATTTGCACAGCTGCCGAATTTACAGACTCGCTATCTTCGTGCAAAGCTTCGGAACTAAAAGTCGCACCGTGAATACCATCGCGTCCGGTGCGTCCGCCGAAAGCTACAATCAGGTCGCCAGGCACAGCTGCTTTGTCGACATACTTGCGCGGAATCTCGCCGATAGAACCAGCGAACACCAATGGGTTGGCAACATAGCCTGGATGACGAATGATGGTGCCGGCTACCGTGGGTATGCCCATGCGGTTGCCATAATCACGTACGCCAGCGATCACTCCGTCAAGCACACGATTAGGGTGCATGGTTCCGGGAGGAATCATGTCGTCGGCAATGTCTTCTGGGCCAACGCAAAACACGTCAGTCGAGGCGAAGGGGCGGGCACCCAAACCAGTGCCAAGGATGTCGCGGATGCAGCCGCCGATGCCAGTGCCAGCACCGCCGTAAGGGTCGAGAGCACTTGGATGGTTATGCGTTTCTACCTTTACTGCAATGCCAATCTCGTCGGTCATCGCAATCACGCCAGCATTGTCTTTGAAAACACTCCAGCACCATTCTGGCGATAGAGTCTCTGTAGCAGCAAATACAGTCTCTTTAAGCAGATTGTCGTAGTGCTTTTCTTCAACAACATTGCCGTCGCTATCGATCATCTTGAAATCAACCGGCCCCGTGAGTGTTTTGTGCTTACAGTGCTCGGACCAAGTCTGCGCCAACGTCTCAAGTTCGGCATCGGTTGGTTCGCGTTGCAAATCTACAAAAAAGTTTTGTATGGCTTGCATCTCTACGCCGGTCAAGGCTAGTGACATTTCGCGCGAAACGGCTTCGAGTTGTGCTAAGTCAAGATCGCGGACGGCTATTTCACGGCGTGTAGACTGGCGCGGCGTCGGTGTAGGGTGCAAAGATAAATCATTGCTATTCAGCACAGCTTCTTCAATGGTAAGATTGGCTAGCTCAGTACCGCCAATTTCTAAAAACTGTTTTTCATCAATGGCCTCAAGGCAACGGTAGCTGCGGTATGTTTCTAGGCGCAGTCCTTGCAAATCAATTTCTAGCAATTCGAGCGCACGCATCGCAGTTTCGGCTTCGGGATCAGAAACCCCAGCCATTCGCCTGACTAAAAGTGCGCTACCGTTGTTCGGCTTTTCGCCGGGAGCAACGATTGTTGTGATCTCGTTGACCTTGTCAGCCAATAAACGGCTAGCAATAGTTTCAACTTGTTGCAGATTAAGTTGCGGTGGTAATAGGTAACCACGGCCAACACGTAGGTCGCTAGATAACGGGACCCCGCATTCGTTGAGAGTTGCGGTGGCGGCAGCACCGAGTGGGTCTTTGCGACTAGGAAGAAGCTCTAGTTCGACACGCCAAGCGTTTTGAGTCATGTTTAGTAGTCTTTGGGGCTAAGTTTAGTGTATTCTAGTAGCAACCCTAGTGCTTACCAAGCACGTTCATCGCTTTATGGCTAAAAAGAACAAAAAACAGAATACGAGTCTCGCTTCTTTACCGTTTGAGAAGCCAATCGAAGACGTACGCAGCCGCTTGCTCGAATTGCAAGAGTTGGCATCGCGCACATCTCACGACCTTAACGAAGAGATCGCATTCTACCAAGACCGCTTAGAGCGCTTAACAACTGAGATTTACTCAGATTTAAGCTCATGGGAACGCGTGCAAGTGGCGCGCCATCCAAATCGGCCGCTTACTACCAACTACATCGAACAAATATGTGACGATTGGGTAGAACTGCATGGCGACGGATTGTTTGGCGACGATCGCGCGATGGCGACTGGCTTGGCGACTATCCGCGGCCATAAGGTGATGCTGATTGCGCAACGCAAGGGGCAGAACACCAAAGACCGCTTGTCGTGCAATTTTGGGTCGGCGCATCCGGAAGGATACCGTAAGGCTTTGCGCAAAATGAATCTGGCGCAGCGCATGGGGCTACCGATTGTGTGTTTGATTAACACCCCAGGAGCTTATCCGGGTGTGGGTGCAGAAGAGCGCGGTCAGGCACGTGCTATAGCTGAAAACATTTACGAAATGTTCGGGATCCGAACTCCGATTATCTCGATAGTGATTGGTGAAGGAGGCTCTGGCGGTGCTCTAGGTATTGCTATTGCCGATAAGGTCGCAATGCTCGAAAACTCGTGGTACTCCGTAATCTCACCTGAAGGTTGTGCTTCTATTTTGTGGCGCAGCGCTGATGGTAAAGAAGAGGCTGCTGAGGCTTTAAAGCTGACGGCGCCATGGCTACTGAAGTTCGGAATAGTCGACGACGTGATAGGTGAGCCGGTTGGCGGGGCGCACAGTGACCCTGTTTCGGCAGTCGATGCTGTAGCGGATTACATCGACAAGTCGCTCACTGAATTAATGGCTTTGTCTAAAGACGAGCTGCTACGGCGCCGCGATGACAAGTTCAGAAATATCACACGCAAGCAGATTAAGTTCTCTGAGACCGTAGACAACGTTGATGAGGCTAGGAAAGCTGTAGAAACTACAGAATTTATGCCAACATCCGACGAATCAACACGTAATTAATGACAAGATGAAAGATTCAGCTTTGCACCTCCTGACCGACTTCGACGAGAATAACTCTTCCGATGTAGAAAGTGGCTTGCAATGGCAGAATCTCACCGATGAAGATTTGTTCGTGCTTACGCGCGATGGCGAGCGCGATGCCTTCCGCTTGTTAGTCGAAAGATTCGAGGGTAAGGCTATTCACGTGGCGCATGGATATGTGCGCTCGTTCGAGGTAGCACGCGAGATTGCTCAAGAGGCATTTCTCAAAGTCTATGACGCGCGCGACCGTTTTGATCCTAAGCAGTCCTTTCAATCTTGGTATTTTCGAATTCTGCGTAACCATGCCATTGACCGCATGCGTCGTATGTCACCCGGAAGCCCTGGTAGCACCAGTGAGTTAGTCGGCGAATACGAAGCGGTGTCTCAAGGCCCAGTGCAGCAAGCTTCTCGGGCCGAGCGCTTAGAGATGGTGCGTGCAACTCTTCAAAGTTTACCGTTACAGTCACGACAGGTTTTGACTCTACGCGAATTTCAATCCATGTCATGTGCCGAAATCGGCGAAGAGATTGGTTCGACTCCGGGTACAGTGCGTTGGCGTTTGCATAACGCACGTAAATTATTTAAAGAACAATGGGAGCGCAACTTTGGCCCCGAAACATCCGAGGACGTCCTGTGAAATGCACCGTTGCTTGTGATTTAATTCCGTTGTATGTCGGCGACGATCTTGGTGCTGAAGCCGCTGACCTCAAGTTGTCTAGCCAGCTCGAAGAGCATCTAGAACACTGCAAACTATGCGAATTCGAATACGTTGGCTTTGCTAATGCCCGCCACGCACTTCTTGGTGCCAAGGGTCTTATTGATACTGAGTCATTAGAAAGCATATGGCAAGAGATAGATTCTTCTTTGCCATCAACAGTTTCGTGGCATAAACGAGCGCTTGCTGCTATATCTTTAGTCGCAGCTTCGGTGATGGTGATATTGGTTTCGCAGCAACAAGGCGCCGATCCTGTGCTTAACATTAACACAGGGTCCAATCAAGATTCATTCATCACTAGTAATCTCGAAGACATCTCCCCTCCAGTTAAATTGATGAGCGCTGACGAAGTCCAGAATTTTCTTGCTGGCCAGCGTCAATTAGAAGACGCGCAAATCCTTGAAGAAGGCTTTGTTGATACTAATCTTGATAATCAGCGTCCGCCAACCGCCAGTATGGCCGGCATAAAGTACCCTAAGCGCCGAAACTTATAAAGAAATGCTGTCGTTACTGATTCTGTTCTTTATGCAGCAGTCGCCAGTGCCTGCTCCTGCCTCAATGCCTTTGGCCGACTTTCAAGAAGTCTGCCAACAGATGCATCTGCAGTCAAGTGCTTCATTGGTTGTCGTCGAGTTTGTGACCGATAGTCATACTCTTACTTCTTCAGGAATCATCTTAGATGATGTTGGGCATGTGCTGATCCCTTCGGTGATAAGCATGCAAAAAGGCTCTGCCGACTGCAAGATTAGTGTCGAGCGTGTAGACGGTGTATCGTTTAGTGCGAGTCTAGTTGCAGAAAGTCCACACTATGGCTTTAGTCTGTTGCATGCTCCGAAATTAATCGGAGTTGGCGCAAAGCCCTTGTCAAAATTGCGTCCTTTAACGCCAGGGTCGATTGCGTTTACTTATAGTAATTTTCTAGGAAGCATGCCAGCGTTGAATTATTCAATCATTGCTACGCACCCATTCCAATACGAAGACTGTATCTTGCAACCGATTAACACTCGCCTTAGTGCTAAAGACGTGGCTATGGTGATGAATCTTGAAGGGCGGTTAGTAGGCGTCGTTTGGCCAGACTTCCGTTCAGAAGAATTGTCCAAAAGCGCGATGTCTTTTTTCGTGCCTATCGAGGTCGTCTACGAGATTTTCTCTGAGTTGAAAAGGCCGTGGTCGCAGCCGCGTGTACTGGGGGTGATGGTCGACCAAGAATTACACATAAGGCCTTTAGTGAAAGATGGTAGCCACTGGAAGCTAACCGTAATCTCTGTTGCAGATTCTTCGATAGCTTCGTTAGCTGGCTTGCAGCCTAAAGACGAATTAATCGCACTAAATTCATCCAAGGTAATGTCTTTAATACACTTTCGCAAATCTCTGCAAGAGTGCCCTGCTAAAACGCAATTAGTGGTTTTGCGAGATTCAAAAAAGATTGTATTGTCGTTAGACTTTACAATAAACGAATCTAAAACTAATTAGTCGTTTCGCCGATAATTTCGAAGGCGCGGCGTACTTGCGGATGCTCAAATGACAGAGCTGTATTGCTAATAAAGTATTCAAGATCTTTAGTAGCTAGCGCAAAGTTCCCAAGCTTGTAATAGCACATAGCTCGACCATAGACAGCATTTAAGCTCTGCGGCGATAATCCCAGAATATGCGAATACTGCGCTAATTCGGCGTCTATATCGCGATCTATATTGTCTAGTCCGGCCACTAACATGCGGATAGCGACCTCGGCTTCTATGTCACTTAGCAACTCGCCGCGCAGTCGAGTTTCTTGCTTTAAATCCATTCTGGCATCGGTCGCTAAGACGCGGTTTTTGTATTGTCTCGACTCAAGTAATATCTCTAAAGCGTGGTTCAAATGTTGACGTGAGTTTGCAGACTGCCTAAGTAAAGCGTAGCTTTGTCCAATGAGCTGCAAAGCGTGAAGGTCATTAGGCGATTGCGAAAGTGCTACCAAGAACAATTCAGTTGCCTGCTGGAAATGATCCTGTGCCGTTGCAAAACGCTTGTCATTTTCTGCCGTCTCGTCAGCGCGTTGTTCCTCATTGCTGTTCGGGAAGGAGGCGATGCTCTTGCGTTGCCGCAGCGCATGCGCATGTAGCATAGACCCGTAACGCTGGTGAAACTCTCCGAGGATTAAATCGGCGCGATAACTTTCTAGTAGTTCACTCGCAAGTTCTAAGTATTTTTGTGATGATGCAACATCGTCACGGTTGCGCATCATCATCAGAGCGTGGCCAGCCAATAAATTCAACTCGCCATCTTCTTCTGTGGCTATCTCTAAGCCAAGATGAGCTTGTTGAAATGCTTGTTGGTAGCTTCCGGTGTTGAAGTATTGAGCTGAGCGTTGACGAAAATCATCAACGCGCACGGCTATTTCTTCTTCGGTAGGACCACTGCTACACGCAAGCGTAATTGCACATGCAGTAAACGCTAAGCTCATCTTGGAAAAAGTCATTGCTATAGCTTACTCTTTGTCCCAGAGCCAGGCCGCAGAAATTGGCTGCCAATCACATACGCCTTCGGGGAAGAATAGTGCCAATTCGCGCTCGGCGCTTTCTGGCGAGTCAGAGCCATGAATCAAATTATATGATTTTGAACAACCTAAGTCGCCACGGATGGTTCCGGCGGCGGCGTCGGTGCCGAAAGTTGCCCCCATCAAGTTGCGAGCAATGGCTACTGCACCTGGGCCGCGCAAGGCGATCGCCACGAGTGGTGAGGCGGTCATGAATTTGACTAGGCCTGGGTAAAAAGGGCGCTCGGTGTGCTCCGCATAGTGTTGTGCGGCAAGCTCTTGCGACATTTGCATCAATTTCAGGCCTACGAGTTGTAAGCCTTTTTCTTCGAAGCGAGTAATGATGCGGCCAGCCAATCCGCGGTGTAATGCGTCTGGCTTGAGAAGAAGTAAAGTTGTTTCCACGGGTGTTTAAGGTAGTTTGGTTAATGGGGGACGCAAAGGATACGATTTTTTACAAAACTTTGCGAGCTAGGGTTTGTAGGAACCTCAGGCAAGAGTATACTACGCGCCCAATCTTGGATGGGTAACTGATTTTGTTGCTCGCCAATGTTCTTTCTACACTTCGTAGAGAATCTTGAAACAATCAGACTTCGCCAAGCATGCCACACTGGGCTTCGAGTTTTTTGCCTCAGTTGCGTTGTTCGCATGGCTAGGGCGTAAACTCGACTTAGCCTTAGGCCTTGAAGAAAGTTTCCCGTTGTTTCTGTTGTTAGGCGTTTTTCTAGGCGTAGGTCTTGGTATTTACCGACTCTACCTGAAGATGAATGATAACGATTCTCGCCCTCCATCCGCATGACTGGTAATAGCATCATCTCTCTTGCCATCGGTTTCGGTTTAGCATTGCTTTGCGAAGCGATCCTGGCTACGAAACGACGTCAAGCTCTTTCCGAGAAGTCTAGCTCTGCTACCAAGACATTAATGGTAATGACTTTTGGTTTTCTCGGTCGACTTACGGCCCTGTTCTTAGGCGCTGTTGTTGGCAAAGAAACCGGATGGTACCAATACGATTTGTTTCTCTACTCTTTTGTAGTAGGGTTACTAGTCGGCGAAGTGTGTTTCTTTTTAAAGATTAAAAGAAAGTAGCCCCTTAGCTTTAAGCTTCCCCCCCCAACGTCCTCAAGTGACTTCCATTCTGTTAAACATGTTAGCGTCCACAACTGCAACGGCAATGCCGAGCGGTGGTGGCGAAAGTCCGTTCGACTTTTTGTTTGCCCACGTAGTGCCGCAAACATCATACTTGGGCATACATATGCCAACTATCTTTGGTTTACAGGTGTTTGACATCCAGTTGTTTCAATTGCTGTCGATGTTGATAATAGTTGTAGTGTTCTTGCCAGTGCGCAAAGCAATCACCACTAACGGTGGTAGCAAGGTCTCAAGAATATTTGCAGGTTGGGTAGCGTGGGTGCGCGATGAAGTCGTCATCCCTAGCGTCGGTGAAAAAGATGGACGTCGCCTGTTGCCGGTGTTCCTGACGCTATTTTTCTTTATTGCGTTTATGAATCTAGCGGGGCTTGTGCCTTATGGTTTAACTCCTACTGCTAGCGTTTACACAGCAGCAGGCCTTTCCATTATTACTTTTTTAATAATGCTTGTTGGCGGCATGGTAGTCCAGGGGCCGGTTAAGTTTTGGCTCAATTTGGTGCCCTCGGGTGTGCCAATGGCTTTGGCACCCATGTTGTTCGTGCTTGAAGCAGTCGGTTTAATTATTAAACCCTTCGCCCTTACGATGCGTTTGATGGCGAACATGACAGGAGGCCACTTGGTGATCTTGTCTTTTCTTGGCTTAATGTTTTTCTTTGGCCAAGACAGTACTGCTCTCGGGTTTTCGGTTTCGCCGTTAGTCGTGGGTATGTCTGTTTTCATGATGATAATAGAAGGCTTTGTTGCTCTTCTGCAAGCGTATGTATTCACTCTTCTTTCGGCGATGTTCGTCGGCATGTGTTTGCATCCTGACCACTAATCTCTAAAACAAAATAACACAGATGTTTAATCTTCTTTCTGAAGTTGTCTCTGCGGCTCAGCCACTAGCTGATGTTGCTACTGCCTCTCACGCTAACGCTGCAATCGGCGCTGGCCTCGCTGTAATCGGTGCTGGTATCGGTATCGGTCTTATCGGCGGCAAGGCAGGCGAAGCTATCGCTCGTCAGCCAGAAGCTGTAGGTGATATCAAAAGTAACGCCATCGTTTTGGCTGCGCTAATTGAAGGTGCTACTTTCTTCGCGATTGTAGTTAGCCTACTTTTCGCTCTTAAGTAAAGCTTCCGGAAAGCGGTACTTGCTCTCTTTATGTAAGCAAGTACTAATTCCGAATAAGTAATGAATCACTTCTCTCTTTCTTTTGTCCAAGCGGGCGATGACCATAACGGTTTAGCACAACTGCTAGACGTAGGTCAAAGTTCTATAATCTGGACTATACTGATTTTCGTTCTTTCTCTTCCATTTATGTGGAAGTTCGTTTTTGGTCCTATTGCGCATGCTTTAGAGACGCGCGAAAATGAAGCTCGCAAGGCTGCTGCCGCTGCTGAAGAAGCACGTAGCGAAATCGAGCGCATGAAAGCTAGTATCCAAGAAGATCTTGAAAACGCCCGTCGTGAGGCTGCCGAGCAGGTTAATGCTGCTAAGGCGCGTGCTGCCGAGCGTGAAAAAGAACTGCTTTCTTCTGCTAAAGAAGAGGCTGCTAAAGAGCGTGCGCGTGCCAAGTCCGATATCAAGCAGGCTTTGGTGTCCGCTCGTGAAATCCTTCGTCAAGATGCTGTGCGTCTTGGTATTGATGTTGCGCAGCAAGTCATTAGCCGTGAATTTTCTAGTGCCGACCAAGATCGTTTGGTGGGTGATTTTCAAAAGCAAATCGAAAACTAAAAAATGCCATCCGCTGCTCAATCGACTCCTGCCGCTAGCCGCTACGGACATGCTTTGTTCGGTGCTGCTAAGTCTCAATCTGCTGTTGACGCAGTGCAGGGCGACATGAGCTTTTTGCAAGAAGTGCTCGCCGGTGAAGTTGGCCATGCGCTGGCTGACCCACGATGGTCTACGGCTGCAAAGCTCGAATCCGTCAATAAGGCATTGTCTTCTGGGCTGCATACTTTGACAGCTGATTTAATCAAAGTTCTCGCACGACGCGAGCGCTTTGAATTGCTGCCGCAACTACCTGCTGTTTTTGCAGCATTGCTCGATGAGCATAATGGGGTATTGCGTGGCCAACTCGAAGCCGCGTCGGAGGTCAGTGCTGAAACACTTGCTGCCGTCGAAGCTTCTCTTTCTCAAAAAACAGCAAAGAAAGTTATATTGACTGCCACTGTAAATAAAGATTTACTTGGTGGTGTGTGTGTGCTTTTAGCTGGAATTCGCTACGACGGCTCTGCATTAGGGCGTTTAAATCGACTGCGTACTCGTTTGGAGAGTGTTGAGCTCTAATAATTCTCAACGTATTTCTTTAATCTAATGGATCTAAATCCTTCCGAAGTAACTTCTGTCTTAAAGGCCGAAATCGAAAATTTTCAGTCTGAGGCTTCAACTGAGCAGGTAGGTCAAGTACTACAAGTGGGCGACGGTGTTGCCCGTGTGTACGGTCTTGACAACTGCATGATGTCCGAACTCGTCGAATTCCCTGGTGGTGCGATGGGCATGGCTCTTAATCTCGAAGAAGACAACGTAGGTTGTGTTCTTCTAGGTGACGCTGCTTCTGTAAAAGAAGGCGACACCGTTAAGTCCACTGGCCGTGTTATCTCAGTACCCACTGGCGATAATATGCTGGGGCGAGTTGTAGACGCTCTAGGAAACTCTATTGATGGCAAAGGCTCAATCAATACTACCGATGACGATCTGCGCCCAATCGAGCAAACAGCTCCATCTGTGGTAGAACGTACGCCGGTTTGTGAACCGATGGCAACGGGCCTTAAGGCGATTGACGCGATGATTCCTGTGGGTCGTGGCCAGCGCGAATTGCTTATTGGCGACCGCCAAACGGGCAAAACGGCAATTGCTATCGATGCGATTATCAATCAAAAAACCACTGGTGGTGGCGACATCACCGACCCAGAGCAAGTGCTGTGTGTTTATGTGGCGATTGGTCAAAAGCAATCAACGGTGGTAGACGTTCAGCGTAAGCTCGAAGAGGCTGACGCGATGAAATACACTATTATCGTAAACGCCTCCGCTTCTGAAGAAGCTTCAATGCAGTTTATCGCGCCTTATTCTGGCACAGCGATGGCCGAGCGTTTCCGCGATGCCGGACGCCACGTATTGATCATCTATGATGACCTTACCAAGCAGGCTTACGCCTACCGTCAGGTCATGTTGTTGTTACGCCGTCCTCCAGGGCGCGAAGCTTACCCAGGCGATGTGTTTAACTTGCACTCGCGCCTTCTAGAGCGTTCGGCAAAAGTTGCCATGAACGCTCCAGAGATTAATCCAGAGAAGTACTCGAAAGGTGGTGGCTCAATTACAGCCTTGCCAATCATTGAGACACAAGAGGGCGATGTATCTGCATACATCCCTACTAACGTGATCTCGATTACTGACGGTCAAATCTTCTTGGATTCTGATTTGTTTTCAGCGGGTATTCGCCCAGCTGTAAACGTAGGTATCTCTGTATCACGTGTAGGTGGTGCTGCTCAAACTCCGGCGATGAAGAAAGTTGCTGGTGGCTTGCGCATTAACCTTGCGCAGTATCGCGAACTCGAAGCCTTTGCTCAGTTTGGTTCTGACTTAGACTCTGCTACTCAAGCAACGCTTGCTCGTGGCGCACGTCTCGTAGAACTACTCAAGCAAGGCCAGTATCATCCGCTGACTAACGCCGAGCAAATCGTAAGCATTTATGCTGGTAACTCTGGTGCGCTTGACGAGATCGAGGTTAAAGATATCGCTGCTTTTGCAGCTAGCTTCGCTGAATTCATGTCAGCTGGGCATAAAGATTTAATGGCAACACTCGATAATTGGTCTACCAAGTGGTCAGACGAATTGGCCGGGCAGGTTGACGCAGCATGTGCTGAATTCAAGAAAACTTTCATTGCATAATTAACAGTGGCAACAATTCGCGACCTTAGAGACCGCATCGATAGCGTAGGTAGTATCCAAAAGATTACCCGCGCCATGGAGATGGTGGCCACTACTAAGCTGCGCAGGTTCCAAAGCAAAACGGTCGCTGCTAAGCCTTATGGCGAGCGTCTAAATGCTCTGGTGGCAGGATTGTCCGGCACTATTGCCGGTGAGCCTGGTACCGCAGGTAATGCAGCTGCTTTGTTTGCTGATGGAAACCCTGATGCACCCACCGGCATTCTTTTTGTCGGATCTGACCGCGGTTTATGCGGCGCTTATAACTCGAATATCCAGCGCAGACTAGATGCTGAGCTGGCCGACATTGATGGCGAGTACGTCTTGTATGTGGTAGGCAAAAAAGCCATGGCATATGCGGCACGCATGAATTACCCAGTAAGTCATTATTTCGACGACTTTGATCTCGAAAAGATGACAGCAGCTGATGCCTCTGCATTATCGTCTGTACTGGTAAATGACTTTCGTAACGGAACGGTGTCGAGTGTGCACTTATGTAGCACGCTTTTCGTTTCCGCAGCACGTTATACGCAAAGTTTTCAGCAGTTTTTACCTATTGCAGCAGAAAGCAACGATGAACCCGTCGCTGCCAATGATGCAATTCTCGAACCGACTGGCCCAGAATTGTTGGGCGAGTTAATCCCAAGTTATCTCGAAAATCGTTTTTTCCAAGCGTTCCTCGAGGCAATTACTTCCGAATACGCATCTCGTCGTTTTGCCATGAAAGGCGCGACTGATGCAGCGAGAGATATGAAAAAAGATATCACTCGTCTCTACAATCGTGCACGTCAAGCCAAGATTACTCAAGAAATTTCTGAGATCGTTTCCGGCGCGGCGGCACTCTAATCATCATACCGAAAATGAGCAATACCGGTACCATTAAACAAATCCTAGGCCCTGTTGTCGACGTCTACTTCGAAAGCAACATGCCTGCCATCAATGATGCAGTCGAAGTTCCCGTTGAAGGACAAGACTCTCTAGTCCTTGAAGTTGCTGCCCACTTGGGTAACAACACTGCCCGCTGTATTTCTATGGCTTCTACCGACGGTTACCGCCGCGGCATGGAAGTCAGAGCTACTGGTAACCCAATCATGGTTCCAGTAGGTAAAGCAACGATGGGGCGCGTATTTAACGTGCTCGGACGTCCTCTTGATAGTTATCTCAAGGGTGATGTTAAGGCTGACAAAATGTGGCCTATCCATCGTCCAGCTCCGGCATACGAAGAACAGGAAGCAGTTTCTGAAGTATTCGAAACCGGTATTAAGGTCGTTGACTTACTCTGTCCTTTCGCACTTGGCGGTAAAATCGGCCTAATGGGCGGTGCTGGTGTAGGCAAGACCGTGCTCATCCAAGAGCTCATCCGTATTACTGCGGTAGAGAAGGGTGGCTTCTCCGTATTCTGCGGTGTAGGCGAGCGTACTCGTGAGGGTACTGACTTGTGGATTGAAATGAGCGAGTCCGAATACACTACTCCTGAGGGAGAAAAGCAAGCGGTTATTGATAACGCTGTGTTGGTGTTCGGTCAAATGAATGAGCCTCCTGGTTCTCGTTTGCGCGTGGCTTTGTCCGGCCTGACTATGGCTGAATACTTCCGCGACGAAGAGAACAAAGACGTGTTGTTGTTCGTTGATAATATCTTCCGCTTTACTCAAGCGGGCTCAGAAGTGTCGGCGCTACTTGGTCGTATCCCGTCAGCGGTAGGCTATCAGCCAACGCTCGGCTCAGAAATGGGTGCGCTTCAAGAGCGAATCACTTCTACGTCTAAAGGTTCTGTGACATCTATGCAGGCTGTATACGTGCCTGCCGACGACTTCACTGACCCGGCTCCGGTTGCTTCTTTTGCACACCTTGACTCGACGATCCTTCTTGATCGTGCGATTACTGAACTTGGTATTTACCCAGCGGTACACCCACTGCGTTCAACATCGCGCATGCTTGACCCACAAATCGTTGGCGATGAGCATTACAAGACGGCGACCGATGTGCAAAAAGTGCTACAGCGTTACGCTGACCTTAAAGACATTATCGCGATTCTCGGAATGGAAGAGTTGTCTGATGACGACCGAAAGATTGTTGGTCGCGCACGTCGCTTGCAACGTTTCTTGTCGCAGCCATTCTTTGTGGCTGAAGCATTTACAGGTGCACCCGGACGTTTCGTTTCTCGTGACGACACCGTACGCTCGTTCCAAGAAATCCTTGACGGCGATCATGACGATTTGCCAGAGCAGGCTTTCTACATGGTTGGTGGTATCGACGAAGCTGTCGAGAAAGCTAAAACTCTGTAATTCATTTTAATAATGTCAACATCTCAATTAACACTAGCACTCAGCATAGTCTCTCCCGAAAAGAGCTTGCTTGAGACAGAAGTGAATAATGTGCAAATCCCCGGTGCCGATGGCATGTTCGGAGTATTACCACGTCATGCACAGCTAGTGTCGCTAACGACAACGGGTTTGCTTAGCGCCGACGGTACAGATGGCGAGAAAATTGAGATGTTGATCCACGATGGTTTCGCCGAAGTATCTGGTGATGCCGTTGTAATCCTGTCACGCTCTGCCGAGAATGTGGCAGAAATTGATGTCGAGCGTGCGCAGAAAGCAGCGCAACGAGCTAAAGAGCGCTTGCGTTCTAAAGACTCTGCGGTTGATGTTGCCCGTGCAGACGGGGCTTTACGCCGCGCACTGTTACGCGAAAAACTTGGCAAGCGTTCTTCATGATTAGGTCCGCTGCATGGCGGTCACATAGCTGTGGAGATCTCCGAGCTAAAGATGTAGGACAAGAAGTTACCTTATGTGGCTGGGTTGATAATCGCCGTAATCATGGTGCCGTCCACTTTGTTGACTTGCGTGACCGTTACGGTATTACGCAATTAGTCGTTGATAGTGAGGCCTCATCTGAAGCCGCCGTGCAAATGGCCGGTCTGCATCAAGAAGATGTGGTGCAAGTCAAAGGCGTGGTTCGCATGCGCATGGACGGCCAGCGTAACTCCGATCGCATCACTGGCGATATCGAGATTGTAGTCGAAAGCCTCGAGGTCTTATCAGCATCTGCGACCTTGCCATTCGAAATTGCCGATCATATCGATGTCCCTGAAGACATTCGCTTGAAGTATCGTTACCTCGATATGCGTCGCTCACCGTTGCAGCGTGCTTTGCAGTTGCGTTCGAAGGCTAACAATGCCATTCGCAATTCATTATGCGATCAAGAATTCATCGAAGTCGAAACTCCGATGCTTACGCGTTCAACGCCAGAGGGCGCGCGTGATTATTTAGTACCGTCAAGAATGCGTCCAGGTAGTTGGTTTGCTTTGCCGCAGTCGCCACAAATCTTTAAGCAATTGTGCATGGTCGGGGGACTCGATCGTTACTTTCAGATTGCGCGATGTATGCGCGATGAAGATTTACGTGCCGACCGTCAGCCTGAATTTACGCAACTCGACCTCGAGATGTCCTTCGTTGACGAAGAAGACGTGTACGCAGTAGTCGAAAACTTAATGCAAAATGTTTATCGTGCTGTGCATGATAAAGAATTGGCGGCGCCGTTCGAGCGTATGCCATACGACGATGCGATTGCGCTTTACGCTTCTGATAAACCAGATTTACGTAACCCATTAACGATAGTTGATGTCGCTGACATTGCGGGCAGCTTAGATTTCGTAGTGTTCAATAACGTGCTCGAGACGCAAGGCTGGGTGCGCGCTATTCGTGTTCCAGGTGGTGCTTCACTCTCTCGCAAGCAAATTGATAATATCGAACGCTTGGCTAAAGAGTCTGGCGCTGGTGGGGCGGCTTGGTGTAAAGTTTCTGCCGACGGTCCAACGGGGCCATTGTCGCGTTTCTTGAAATCAGATGCCGGTCAGCAGTTCTTAAATAAAATCGAAGCTGTCGATGGCGACTTAGTGTTCACCATTGCAGATACACCACGTCGCGCACTGGTTGCACTTGACGTCGTGCGTCGCGAATCCGCTGCGGCGATGAACATGGTTGCCGATGGCGATCGCATCGTCTGGATCACCGAGTTTCCACTATTCGAGCAAAACGATGACGGCTCTTTCCATCCAGCGCATCATCCGTTTACATGTCCAGTTGCAGAAGACTTGCCACTCTTGCGCAGTGGTCAAAAAGACGGCATCCGTTCGCGGGCATACGACTTGGTCCTTAATGGCGTAGAGCTTGGTTCTGGCTCTATACGTATTCACGATAAAGACTTGCAGAACGAAATCTTTGATGCGATTGGCTTGGCGCCAGAGGTCGCGCAAGAACGCTTTGAATTCTTGTTGCGGGCATTCAAGTACGGCGCGCCACCACATGCCGGATTTGCGATTGGTCTCGATCGCCTTTACAGTATAATGTTTGACGTCGATTCTATTCGTGACGTCATCGCTTTTCCGAAGACAGCAACTTCGGCATGTCCACTAACTGGGTCCCCGTCAGTAGTAGATATACAGCAATTAGATGAACTGGGGATTACACAAAAAACTGAAATTTCAAACGAGGTAAAGTCATAGCAGGTCGCTCAAGAAAAAAGTATGCTCCACGCGAGCAAGAATTATATAAAGTCAATCGCCGTATTCGCTCACGCGAAGTATTTCTGATTGATGAGAATGGCATCCAAATCGGTGCTACTCCAACTAAAACTGCGCTGCAAATGGCGCAAACAGCTGGCCTTGACTTAGTCGAAGTGGCGCCGCAATCGCGTCCGCCAGTAGCTAAGATTCTTGACTATGGTCGTTTCAAATACGAGCAAAAGAAGAAAACTAAAGGCAAGCCTAAGTCGAACGCAATGGTTACTAAAGAAGTACGTGTGCGTCCAAAAATCGATGTTAATGACTTAAACATCAAATCACGTAAAGCGCGCGAGTTCCTTGAAGCTGGTAATAAAGTTCAAGTGACCTGTATGTTCCGTGGTCGCGAGATGGCTTATCAAAGCATTGGCCGCGAGGTGATGCTGCGATTGGCAGAAAGTCTCGAAGACATTGCGAAAGTCGAGCGTATGCCAAAGATGGAAGGGCGACGCATGCACTTAGTCATGTCAAAGCTCCCTCCTGGCAGTAAGCCAAAACCACGTGCCGAAGCAGAAGCATCCGCAGAATCTAAGGCGGATGCATCCGGAGCTTCTAAAGCTCTTGCTGATCACTTAAAGGCCACAAATAATGATGATTTTGCCGATTTACCTTCGGTTCCAGCAAAATCAGCCGAGGCTGAGACTGTAGATAGCGGTGACGACACCGAAAATAACGAATAGGTGACTAGACGTGGTCGTATATTTCACTATAATATGCGACTACTTTCTCACCCTGGCTCTAAGACATAGGAGGCTCCAAGTGCCTAAGATGAAAACAAAAAAGGCCGTTTCAAAACGGTTTAAACTAACAAAAAACGGCAAAGTAATGCGCCGACACCAACTCGCTGGCCACTTCATGTGCGCCAAATCTTCTAAGCGTCGTCGTAAGTTACGTCGTGCTGCTGTTATGACTGGCGGTTCTGCAAAGAACATTGCTAAGCTTCTCCAATCATAAGGTAAGATAAAATGACAAGAGCAAGAAATGTAGTTCCACGTTTACGTCGCCGTAAACGCTTAATGCGTCGCGCCAAAGGTTTTTGGGGTGGTCGTCATCGCTTATTACGTACTGTAAAAGAAAGTTTATTACGCTCCGGTAACTTCGCGTTCCGTGACCGCCGTAATAAAAAGCGTACCTTCCGTCGCCTATGGGTTCAGCGTATTAATGCTGCATCGCGTATGAACGGTCTGTCTTACAGCGTGTTTATGCACGGCCTAAAGCAGGCTGATGTCCAGATCGACCGTCGGGTCCTTTCTGAATTAGCATTTACTGATCCTGCGGCATTCACTGCCGTGGTTGATGTCGCAAAGAAAGCGCTAGCTGCTTAAGCACGCTATGCGTGAACGTCTTGAAGCGTTGTGCGGTGAGGGCCTAAAAGCCGTCGCCGCTGCCGAAAGTCTAGTACATTTGGCAGAAATCGAATCGAGCTATTTAGGCCGTTCGGGCGCTTTGACCGTTCAGCTAAAAGGACTCGGTAAACTTGATGCCGAAGAGCGTCCTGCTATTGGTAAGCTGGCCAATGAAATAAAGCAAAAGCTGCAGCAGGCTTTTGCCAAGCAACAAGATGTGTTGCAACAGCAGCAGTTGGCTGATGACTTGGCGTCAGTAGGCGTTGATATTAGTCTGCCAGGCCCAACGCTTAAATTGGGTTCCGTCCATCCGGTAATGGCCATTGCACGAGAGCTCGAGCAAATATTTGAGTCAATGGGCTTTGTTATTTGGGATGGTCCAGAGCTCGAGTCCGAAGTGAATAACTTTGATGTGCTGAATATACCTAAAGATCATCCAGCGCGCGAGTCACACGACACCATCTGGATGAAATCCGCTGCCGGTGAAGAGCGCAGTTGCTTACGTACACATACTTCGCCAGTGCAAGTGCGTGCACTACGCGAATTAGGCGCACCGCTGCGCGTGATTGCCCCGGGGCGCGTATTCCGTCAAGAAGCTCAAGACGCAACACACGAGCACACTTTTCATCAGATGGAAGGCTTGGTAGTCGGTAAAGGCGTCGGAGTCCCGCATATGTTGCATGCTATGAACAGCATGCTCGAAGGAGTCTTTGGCCGTAAACTCGAAACACGTTTGCGTCCAGGTTTCTTTCCATTCGTTGAACCAGGCTTTGAGCTTGATGCTCGCTGTCCTTTTTGTAAAAGCGGATGCAAGGTTTGTAAAGGTTCTACCTGGATTGAACTCATGCCAGGCGGCTTAGTCCATCCAAATGTTCTTGAAGAGGCTGGCGTAGATTCTAATGAGTACACCGGCTTTGCTTTCGGACTAGGCTTGTCACGCATGGCGATGCTGCGTTACGGCATCGATGATATTCGCTACATGTGTAGTGGCGACTTGCGTTTTCTACAACAATTTAAAGCATGAAGATTTCACTAAATTGGATTGGCGACTTCGTTGACATTAGCGATATTTCAGCTGATGAGGTTAGCTCTTTATTGTCGATGCACACTGCCGAGGTAGAAGGTATCGAATACTCTGGAGCAAACATTGCCGGAGTGATCGTCGCCGAAGTCTTAACTTGCGTACAGCACCCTGATGCGGATAAATTGTCGGTCACCACTCTAAACTATGGCGGCGATGAAACGGTGCAAGTGGTTTGCGGTGCATCTAATGTGCGTGCGGGCTTAAAGATAGCCTTGGCTCCAGTCGGATGTGTGTTGCCAGGTGATTTTAAAATCAAAAAAGCTAAGCTGCGCGGTCAACTGTCGCAGGGAATGATTTGCTCCGACACCGAAATCGAACTCGGAGACGACTCTTCCGGCATCAAAGAATTGCCTAGCGATGCTCCAGTAGGCGCACGTTTAATCGATTACCTGAAACTGTCTGATGCTGTTCTTGAGGTTGATAATAAGTCATTGACGCACCGCCCAGATTTGTGGGGACACTATGGTTTCGCACGCGAATTAGCGACCATCCTCAAGCGCCCACTGAAAGACTACCCGCAGTCCTTTACTTGGCCGACGCAGGCATCCGACTTTAGCGTCGAACTAGATGACTCTCAAATCACAACTTGCTACCAATTGGCCGAGTTGTCGCTAACGAACGGACCGCAGCCGTCTCCTGCTTGGATGCGGCAGCGGTTGTTAGCCGTCGGACAGCGACTGGTGAATGACATCGTCGACGTCTCTAACTATGTGATGCTAGAGTTAGGGCAGCCCACTCATGCTTTTGATAAATCAAAAGTAAAGGGCTCGACGCTTTTAGTTCGCGCCGCAGATGACAAAGAAAAGTTTGTTGCTCTTGACGAAAGTACGTGCGAATTATTGACTAGCGATTTTGTGATTGCCGACGCCGAAAAGGCCGTGGGGCTTGCCGGAGTCATGGGTGGCCTCAATAGCGAAGTTGATGCTGACACTACCAGCATCTTGCTCGAGAGCGCTTGCTTTGACGCAACTACCGTTCGACGTAGCGCATTGCACCATAATCTTCGTTCAGAAGCTTCGACGCGTTTTGAAAAGTCTTTAGATCCTAATTATGTAGCAAGTGCTAGCCAGCGCGTTTGTCAATTGCTAACTGAGATGCGCGATGATATCCAAGTGCTAAAGGCGCCTGTGTTTGCCGGCAACGCGCACGTACAGACTGACGTTCTAGAACTTGATAGCTCGCACCTGCGTGTTCTGTTGGGTATCGATATCGATAATACCGATATCGTTGATAGCCTTACACGCCTCGGATTTGAGATTGCGGCTAGCGGCGACAGCATCAAAGCAGTAGCTCCAAGTTATCGCGCAACGAAAGACATCAAATCATCTATTGACTTGGTAGAAGAAGTCGGGCGCATCGCTGGCTATGACAAAATTGTGCCACAGCCACTGTCGGCGCCTATTGAAGTGCCGCAACAATTGCCTTATCGCCAACTAGCGAATAAGTTGTTATTGCGAATGGTGAACGTGCATGCAGCTCATGAAACACAATCTTATTCATTCATCGCTGATGAGTGGGCAAAGCTGCAGGGGTTAGATTGCAGTGACTTTATTCAGATAAGTAATCCGGTGCATGACGCGGTTAGTTTGTTGCGTCAAAATCCAGCGTTGTCATTGCTGCAGCAAGTGTCGGTTAATGAACGCGAATTCGCAGCAGGTCGACTCTGTGAATTCACTAAAGGCTATCAGAAAAACCCACAGGGTGGCGAGGCTCTTGAGTCTAAGCAGCTGGCATTGTTGTGTTGGGGGCCGAATGATGCGCCAAAGGCAGGACAAGAATCGTTGGTCGGTCAGCTGCGATCCATCGCGAGCGATTTGTGCGATGTGCTTAATATTAATGTTCAATTCGAATCAAATCCTGCTGCATTGCCTAAGCGCTTCGGATTTGCTCACCCAAAGCAATCCCTAGAGTTAAGTTTTGCGCGTCAAAGTCTCGGCGTGATTACGCGCATCCACCCAACTATTGTTGACCATCTAGGAGTTAACTCAAGTGATGTCGCGCTGCTGTTGCTAGATGTAGATGCTTTAATAGAAGCAACGACCAAGTGCAAATTTAAATTCCAGGCTCCGCCTAAATTCCCAGCAGTCAAGGTCGATGTCGCTCTTGCAGTGCCAAAATCGGTTAATTATGCTGCTGTTGGCCAAGCTGTGGCTACCGCGGCAGGAAAACTGCTAGATAGTATCGAACTCTTTGACGTCTATTCTGGCGCGGGTTTAGAAGATGATCAACACAGTATGGCCTTCAGCGTGCTGTTGCGTGCAGCTGACCGAACTTTAAGCGACAAAGAAGAGCAGAAGTTCATTAGCAAAGTATCGAAGGCCGCTGAGCAATTAGGCGGGAATCTTCGTAGCTAAACGCCCCGGTATAGGGTATTTTTATAGTACCCATTGCTTATAGTCCCATGAGTAAAAAGCTACTTAAAAATAACTTCGATGTAATCTACACTGTTTTGCAGGTGTGGCTTGACGGCATTGTTGTTTTGGCAGCTTGTTTTGCTGGCTTTTTTGCATATAACTATTGGTTTCCTGTAGAGGTAAAAGCCCACTTAAGTGATTACCGCCAGTTGTTTGTGGTTATCACTGGCATTGTGCTGTCATGTTCTTGGTTGCTCGGTATGTATCACTCGCGTAAATCTATACTTAACGTCGAAGAGTACCGGGCAATTTATAAGTCTGTTTTGATTTCATTCTTGTTGACATCGACATGTATGTATATGCTGAGATCGATGGATACGATCGTGCCGCCAGAAAGCGCCATGTTCAAATACCTTCAGTATATTTACCAACCCTTTGAGATTGAAGGGTCAAGTAAATATTCACGCGTGATGTACCTTGTTATTTTCATCTTCTCGTATGTGTTTTTAACAATCGAGCGAGCTTTGATGTTCGGATTGTTGAAGCGTTTGCATTCTCGGGGTGTAGGTAATACTAACATTGCTATTGTGGGTACTTCGGAAACGGCAGTGCAGCTCTACAAGAAAATGGAGATTTTCCCGACTTTGGGCTATAACTTGTTGGGCTTTATTTCCCATAAAAGCGAAGCGGACGACACCGAGCAGCAGCACCTATCCGAAATAGAGGTACTCGGTGACTTTAAAAATCTATTAGGAGTGACCCGCAAGAACCACATCCATCGTGTGGTGGTGGTATGCCCGTCCATCTCCGAAAATGAACTAGAGCAGATGTGTCGAACAATGGAGCGCTATCAGATTGATTATCAAGTGTTGCCGCGTTTGTCACACTTCCTGTCAAGGCGCTTTACAGTCGAGACCTTTGATAACATGCCGCTGATTTCACCTGTCGAGCTAGGTACGCGTCCAGTATATTGCGCTATCAAGCGTGGCATCGATTTGACTTGGGCTGTGGTTGGCCTGCTTGTAGCTGTTGTTTTGTTTCCGCTAGTAGCCTTGGCTATCCGCCTCGAATCACCAGGGTCGATATTTTTCACTCAGTTCCGCATGGGTGTAGGTAATTCTACTTTCCGAATGATAAAGTTCCGAACCATGTATGCCGATAAGTGTGGAGATGACGTCACGCCTCAAGGATCTGACATGCGTGTGACAAAAGTTGGTAGGTTGCTACGTAAAACATCATTGGATGAGTTACCGCAGTTAGTCAATATTTTGCGCGGAGAAATGTCATTAATTGGCCCGCGTCCTGAGATGCCATTCATAGTTGAGAATTATGACAAGATGCAAATGCAGCGCTTAGACATACGACCAGGGATCACTGGCTTATGGCAAGTTTCTGATAAAAGGAAGTCTCCAATCCATGAGAACATTGACTATGATTTGTACTACATCCAAAATCAATCCGTTTTCCTTGATTTAACGATAGCCGTGCTTACCTTCACTACAGTATTCAACATGTCGAGCACAGAGTAATGGCTGAATACACAGGCCCCGACCGCCGTCAACGACCAACCCCGTTTTTATCTCGTTATTCCTTCCTCGGAGGTAAACGTAGAAATGGCGGTGATAACGGTAGTTCTTATTACGACCATTATCCGCTCTGGACTTGGATAGTGCTAACAAGCTTTTTGATGCTTAACCTGCTAGACGCGCACTTTACCTTGATCTATCTGCAGCGTGGTGGTGAGGAGGCAAATCCGGTAGCTGTTGGATTACTAGCATCAGGGATGTGGTCTTTTATCGGCGTTAAAGCATTCGGCGTGGGGCTCGGTGCAGTAATTTTCTGTATTCTAAATGACTTTAAAAACGCTAAAATCGGTGTTTTTGCGGCACTAGTCTTTTACCAGTTGCTACTCGTTTACCACATCAGCCTTTATCTCGGCTGGGTGGGTAATGTTAGCCATTAAAAACAAGACCGATACGATTAGGCACCACATCTTTTAGCTTCTCAAAGTGGGGCTTGGCTTGGGCTTTATCAGCTAAACGTCGTATCAGCTCTTCGAGATATGGCGGCGGTGCAAGAGTATCGGCCGCTAATTCAGCACTAGCCGCTTGCTGCCATATTAGGCTTCCGCTACCGTTTATCTTTCTGCCAACTAGCATGATTTCGCTAGAGAGTCCGAAGCGTTGCAGAAGCAAAAAACATGCTTTGAGCGCAGCACGTGTATAGCGCGGTTCGGCATAAACGATTACGTCATCTTCCACATCTATTTGAGGCTTGAAGCCTAGCTTTTGCAGGTCTTTCTTTAGTCCGCTAGCGCAGTCATGCATATTGAAGGAATCAAAATGCGGAGTAATTTCCGTTGCAATAAGTTCAATGTATTCAAGTTGCTCGCTCACTTGCAAGACGGCTTTCATTGCCGGCTCTACGAATTGGATAATATCTTCGCTGGTCATGCTTGCCATTTGCAAGCCACCAGAGATGCAGGTCATCGGATCACGTAATCCCTCTACTAAGCCGCTTAGAAAGTTGTCGTTAGAAGTAGCGACCGCACTGGCTTTGAAAAAACTGGATAAGCTGCTCTTGAGGCCTTGAGTTGTATAGGGTGACGGTAAGATTGCAATGTTTTCGCATTCAAGCAATTCTTCGTATCCAGCTATTCCGCGGTCGCCAGTTATCATTAAACACCAAGCCAGCGGATTTATTTTTAGCGTAGTCGTGATAATGCGCAGATCACTTATGGACATCGAATTGCTCTCGATTACAAAGCCATGGTTGTTAATACCATCACCGACGCGCTGCAACCAATCTTCTAGTGTAAAGTTGCCACTGCTAACCTTGGCCTGCGCAAACATCGCCTCAATAGATACAAGCAACCCAGAGGAATCTGCTTCCGGGCTATACAACACGATGTTGGCTGTAGCTGCGATATCGTTTACCACACCATTATCTTAGCAACTTCTTAGTATCGATTTAAGTGGCAAGCTAATAGCAATTATTGCGCGGTGCAACGGCGTATTATCCAAGGTATGGCCTCGGCTAGATGGGCGCAGTACAGATCTGGCTCTTTGCCCATTTCGGCTAGCTTTTGACGCATCGCACGTCCCTTGCCAGTGCCCACTAATACGGACGGCATCTCTTTTGCAGCAAATGCTTGTAGGTCACGTACATCATCACCAATACCCACGCTGCGTTTCCAGTCGATGTCAAAGTCTTGAGCGGCAACATCTAGCATCCCGCCGTGTGGCTTACGGCAACGGCAGCGGCGACGTTCGGGGGGAACACCGACCTCGGGGTGATGAGGGCAATGATAGTAGCCGTCGATGCGCGCATTGTAAGGCTCCAGTAGCGAGTCAATTTTGTTTTGAATGCCCACCAAATCCCCCTCGTTGAGCAAACCGCGCGCAATGCCTGATTGATTCGAAATAACAATCAGCTGAATGCCATGCTGCTGAAAAGTTGCCAATGCTTGTGCGACGCCCGGCAATAATTCGGTGCGTGACACATCAGATAAGTATGACACCTCTTTAAGTATGGTGCCATCGCGGTCGAGAAAAACAGTAGGGCGTGCAGACATGGTACTTGTAACTATGCAGCATATAGACTATCCTACTCACAATGGGAAACACGAAAAACTACAGTAAACTATTAGAAGAGTTGTCAAATGATAGCGGAGATCCATGGATGGTCCTCAAAATTATGGGCGAATTCGTTGAGGGCTTTGACGCCCTGAAGAATGTTGGTCCGTGTGTATCGATATTTGGCTCGGCACGAACTAAACCTAGCAATCCTCATTACAAAATGGGAGTTAAAGTCGCCGAAGAACTAGGGAAACGTGGCTACAGCATCATCACCGGAGGCGGACCCGGTGCAATGGAGGCTGGCAATGAAGGTGCACGCAATATCGGCACTAAGTCTATTGGCTTAAACATCGACTTGCCAATGGAGCAAGACCCTAATCCTCATCAAGATTTAGAACTACACTTTAAGTATTTCTTTACGCGTAAGGTATGTTTCGCAAAATACGCTTTAGCTTACGTGGTATTACCCGGCGGCTTTGGCACCATGGACGAATTCTTTGAGGCGCTAACTTTAATCCAAACCGGCAAGATGCGTAACTTTCCTATTGTGTTAATGGGTAAAGATTACTGGGGCGGATTAGTGCGTTGGATTAAGAAGTCGATGGTCTCTGAAGGCACAATCTCTAAATCAGATTTAGACTTGTTCTATATGACAGACGACCCAATCGAGGCCGCCGAAGTTATTCAGCGCGCGCTTGAAGAGGGCTCGCATGCACGTCCCGAATGGAAACTACAGATTGCACGTGCGCGTCGTCAGGCTGCGCGTCTGAATGCAAACAAGCGCATCGCTAGCCGCAAGACCAAAAAGACTTCGAAGGTTAAACGCGTAAAGAAAAAAGACTAAATATCGTCTTCTTTTGCACGCGACATGAATTCGCCGGTTTCGGTAGACACTTTGATAAACTCACCGGCGTCAACGAATGGCGGCACTTTAACCTCAAGACCGGTTTCGCATACTGCGCGCTTCTTGTCGGAAGTTACAGTGTTGCCTTTAGCAGACATCTCGGCTTCGGTTATCTTAAGAATCACTACTGTCGGTAAATCGATCGCTACTGGTATGGTCTCGAAGAAAGTCAAGAATATTTCTTGGTTGTCGCGCACGAATTTCATAGTGTCGCCAACCATGTCGGCTTCTAGAAAATACTGCTCGTAATTTTCAGAATCCATGAACACATATGCCTCGCCTTCCATGTATGAAAAAGTACATGGTCGCTTGTCGAGATGTGCCCGATCGAGTGTCTCGTCAGAGCTTAGGCGCATCGATTTTTGTTGACCAGTACCATGCTTCTTGAGCTTGATCTGATTAAACGAAGAGCCTTTGCCAGGCTTGCGGAATTCGTAATCGGTAACAACCCAAAGTTCGTTGTCGATTACTAAGATTTGGCCTTTACGGCACTGATTTGCTTTAATGGTTACCATGATTTAATCCGGGGTTGTCTATTCTAACGGCTCGCCGCTTATGAATGACGACGTCGAATGCTACTTGACGGAATATCAAGCAATTTGCGATACTTGGTAATAGTACGTCGCGCTACCGAGACGCCATCGCGCTCTTTTAAGATACGCAAAACTTCTTCATCAGAAAAAGGGTGAGCCTTGTCCTCGGCGTTAATAATGTCTCCGATTCGCTGCTGTATCGAAGATCGTGTACGAGAAGCGCCTTTGGATGTCTTCTGTCCTCCGGAGAATAGGGATTTTAAAGGAATAACTCCCTGTGGGGTATGCGCATACTTGCCACGAATAGCACGTGAGACTGTAGAAATATGAACACCCACTTCGCCAGCTACCTCCTGCATAATCAGTGGACTTAAGTATTTATTACCTAGTTTAAGAAACATGATCTGTTTCTTTGCTAATACATTAGAGATATTTAATATTGTTCGTCGTCGCTGCTGAATAGCATCGATGCAGCCGCGAGCCTTGTCGATCTTTCGCAATAAGTGAGCATGTAATTTCTTGTTGGACTTTGCGTCTTGCAGTGCCTGGTGCGCGGCTTCCGATAAAGTTATTTGTGGCAAATAATCAGTGACTAAACTTACGCGTGGTTCTTGATTGGCTCCATCGTCGAGTTCTATTTTTACGTCCGGACAAATGACTCCGTTGGTATCGAGAGTATATGCTGCAAATGGGCGCAGATCAAATAACGATAAGACGCTGATGCCGCTGCGTACTTCGTCAATCGTCATGTTTTCTGCTTTGGCGATTTGCGGTAGGCGATTAGCTAGCAAATCATCAAAATGATTCGTTAAAATGATTCGCGCATCAGCATGTTCCTCTTCGAGCTCGTCAAGCTGCAACAAAAAACACTCGCGTAAATCAACAGCTCCTAAGGCCGGGTGAGATATTTCGCGAATGAGTTTTAAACTATGCTCTAGCACAGAATAGTAAATGCCGGTCATCTCTGCGAGTTCACTAATGCCGTCAACTAGAAATCCGCGATCATCTAGGAAAGTTAAGATAATCTCGGCACCCCGGATATGTTCGATGCTTACGTCCCGGGTACGTAATTCAGATAGGATTTCGTCGGCACTTGGTTGGTCTGGAGCAGCCGTGTTCTGAATGAAATCGTAATCGCTGCTCTCGGCTTGAGACTTCTCACGCGTATTGGGCGCGGCCTCCAGAAGATTTACAGTCGTATCGTATTCCGTTAAATCAGCATCGTTGCGCTGGTCAGCATCACTTTCATTACTGTCACTCTCAGGGCTTGGCTGGTCGCCATCCACTTCTAGGAAGGGGTTTTCTTCGAGTTCAGCGGTTATAAAATCAAGTAACTCTGCAGAATTGAGTTGCAGAATATGCATTGCCTGAATCATCAGCGGCGATTGTGTTAGTCGCTGCTCTAAATTCAGGTGTTGATTGTATTCCATCCGCATAACTCTATTTTAGCATAACAAGGCGACGCGGTTACAATGCAACTACGATTCATGCGCATACTCCTTGTTGAAGACGAAGTAACCCTGGCAATACCATTGGCTGATGCCCTGCAAGATAGCGGGCACGAAGTCGTTCATATCTCTGATGGAGCGGCGGCTCTTGCTTGGCTGAACAACAACCTAATAGACATCGTAGTAAGTGATATCCGCTTGCCGAATGGTGATGGCATGCATATCTTGCAACGCGCACGACAGATGCGGCCGCCAGCAGAAGTATTGATTATGACAGGTTTTGCCTCAGTTGAACAAGCAGTGTTGGCTTTGCAAGATGGAGCATATAATTATTTGCAGAAACCATTTACGACCGAATCCTTTTTAAGGCAAGTGTCTAAGATGTGTGAAGTACGCGAGCTGCATAACGAGTTGTCGTTAGTGCGCAGCGCCGCACGCGATAGTGTCTTATTGAGTGGTAAAAGTAATGAGATAAATTCCGTCAACCAGCGCTTGCAGCAATGGGCCGATGAAGAATTGACGGTCTTAATTACCGGGCGTAGCGGCACGGGCAAAGAGCGCTCAGCGCGAGCCTTGCACCATCTTTCTAAGCGCACAGATAAACCTTTCGTCGCAGTCTCATGCGCGGCTATTCCTAGCGCATTATTCGAAGGAGAATTGTTTGGGTATCGCAAGGGAGCATTCTCCGGCGCCGAGGCCGACCACCAAGGATTGCTTAGTAGTGTCGAAGACGGTATCTTGTTCCTTGACGACATTGATGATTTTCCACTCGAGCTGCAGCCTAAAATATTGAGGGCTTTGCAAGAATCAGAGTTTATGCGTCTAGGCGATACGCGTCCGCAAAAATTTAATGGTAGGGTGGTCGCGGCAACCAAGCGCCCCCTAAGCGAGTTAGTCGCTGAAGGCAGTTTTCGTGAAGATTTATATCACCGTTTAAATGTGTTAAACATAGTCTTGCCCGACTTGTCTAGTCGAATCGAAGACCTTCCGGTGCTATTAGCCGATTTGCTGAAACGCTGGGATTCTGAAGGGCGATACTCAGTTTCTAGTACAGCGCTTAAGCAGTTGACGACTTTGCGTTGGCCGGGTAATGTTCGTGAACTAGAAAACTCTTTGCGCCGTGCTATGGCATTAGCTGGACGCGCACGAGTGTTGCGCATCGAGCATTTCATGCCCGATGTCTATCAAGACAACCTCGTGGTCGGCGACCAGTTAGTCGGATTACGCGAGATTACGGCACGCGCTGAAACCGAAGCCATCCTTAATGCTTTAGAAATTACCGGTGGACGTAAAGCGAAAGCCGCAGAATTATTGAAGGTAACACGTAAGGTGCTCTGGAGTAAGATGGGCGACCTAGGTTTAGATCAAAACAAATGACATCTTCTTCAAATATCAATCCCGGCACGCTGTCGCTGGAACTTAATAACGAGAAAATTTATTGTGTAGCGGATTTGCATTTATGCGAGAGTCGTCCACAAGAGATCGTTGATTTTTCTAGCGAGGTCATTGCGTGCAGTAGCAAGCATTCCGTGCTATTAATTCTCGGAGATTTGTTTGATGTTTATGTCGGTCCAGAAGATTTGCAGGCACCGGAATTTACTCCGTTATTTTCGGCTTTCGATCTCTTCTCTTCGACAGGACAAGTGATAGTAATTCGTGGTAATCGTGATGTTCTCATATCGCCGCGTCACGTCGAAAACTACTCTTTTGATGTATGCGATACGGTGATTGCAATTAATGACGATGAGCGGGTGCTGTATGTTCACGGCGACGTTTTCTGCACAGCGGATGTCAAGTATCAGCGCTTACGGCGTTTATTGCGTAACCGTGCTATCCGTTTAGTGTTGCGCTTGCTGCCGGTCACTGTGCGCCGCTGGCTCGGAAAAAGGATGCGCAGAGTATCTACTGCCGAGGTCGCGCGTAAAGAAATGAGCGAAATGCAGCTAGATTACGAGGCTATTTCGGCCGTGGCCAAGCGTTTTTCGGTGTCCAGTGTGAAAATCGGGCACTTGCATATCGCTCAGCAGCAGCAAATAACCGAAAATTGTCTTCTAGAAGTGCTCCCTGCGTGGCAACCACAGTTGACTTACGGATAAAAAAGGGTAGAATATGCGACCCAATGGCACAGGTTAAACCTTTGGACAGAATCGCAGTCGTTACACTAGACGGCTTAAGTGGTTCTGGCAAAAGTACTCTTGCTAAGCAACTGGCTGTAGAACTTAATTGGTCTTACATAGATTCAGGCGCTTGGTATCGAGCACTAACTTGGGCTGTACTGCAAGACGGATGCGAGGTCGAAGATGCCACGCGAGTTTTGCAGGTGCTCTCTAAAATTGAATTAACATCAGACAGTTGTGGTGTAGTAAGCGTCGACGGTAAGCCGTTAGGCAACGAACTGCGCACTCCTGAGATTGATAATAATGTTGCGGCCATTGCCGACCATATGCGTGTGCGCGAAGCACTTAATAATAAAATGCGTAGTCTGTTAACGAATGCAAGCATTGCCGGAGTAGTCGCCGACGGACGCGACGCCGGCACTATTATTTTCGCTGACGCTCCCTTGAAAGTTTTTGTTGAGGTGCCTCTCGAAATTCGTGCGCAACGTCGTTGCTCACAACAACAATCCATTGATCCTGATGTAACTCTTCCGCAAGTGCAATTAGCAATGTCTCAACGAGACAAAAGCGATAGTGCGCGTGGAAACGCAGCTCCTCATCCTACAGATGAAAGCTACATCCTTGATAATTCCAATCAAACAGTCGAGCAAGCGGTCGGACGCTTGTTGACCTGGTATAAGCAAATTTTTGCAGCCAAGTAAGTGACTTTCTCCGAAACCCAAACTCCTTTTTAATCATGGTCTCAAAAGACCTCATCAGACGTTACGACCTCACCGACGAAGAACTAGATCGTCAGTTATCCGAAGCCTTAGGCTCAGTCCAAGGCGATGCCATCAGTGAAATGATCGGCGACAAAGTAGGCGACGTAGAACGTGACCAAATTGTCACAGCAACTGTACTCAGCGTTGAAGCAGACCACGGCGTAGTTCGTGTCGATATCGGCGGCAAAGCAGAAGCTCCCTTACTCTTTTCTGAATTCGACGGAGAGCTACCAGAAGTTGGTGATACTCTCGAAGTCTTCTACCGTGGCGATGATCGCCACACTAATGTTCCTGTCGTATCGAAGCGTGATGCAGATCGCGAACGCGCTTGGGTTAAGATCGTTGGGGTTTATAACCCAGGCGATGTTATCGACGGTCACGTACAGAAGCTCATCAAAGGCGGCCTCATCGTTTCTATCGATGGTGTGCAGGTCTTTATGCCAGCTTCACAAATCGATATCCGTCGTGTTGCTGATCCAAGCATCTTTGTGGGTACAATCATCCAAGCGAAGGTTGTTAAAATCGATGAAGAACGTCGTAATATTGTTATCTCTCGTCGTCAATTACTTGAAGAAGAGCGTATCGAAAAGCGCGAGTCTCTACTCGAAGAAATCGAAGAGGGTCAAACACGCATCGGCGAGGTCAAGAACATTGCCGATTTCGGTG
>JBLINB010000010.1:0-43159 GCA_047638975.1 Myxococcota bacterium | reverse complement strand
TAATCAGTAGATTTGCGACTTTCTATTAAAGACTTTGCGACTTTCTACCCGATAGCAGTAATGAACAGCGCATTGCCTAATGGTAATTAGAAATGAAACAAACTAAGATAAACAAATACGAAGCCGAAATTGACCAATGGACGGACTTGGTCTGGTACGTCGTCAACAAAATTAAAGGGCGGCTGCCGTTTAGCGTGTCAGAAGAAGAGTTGTACGCAGCAGGCATGTTTGGCCTAATGCGCGCGGCACGATCTTATGACGAATCGCAGGGAGCGCAGTTTAAAACCTATGCTTACCACCGAGTGCGCGGAGCCATCCTCGACGATCTGCGTCGCATGGATTTCTTGCCACGCTCGATACGCGATAAGGCTAAGGCGACCGGAGAGGATGCCCCGGCTATCGTTGCCTTGCCAACGGATGAGGACGGCCATGTTGGCCTCGGTGCTAGCGAAACAACCGATATTGTTGAGCAAACTGAAATGTTAGCCAGTATGCATGCGGCAATTGACACGCTTCCAGAAAAAATGAAGGCTGTGATGAGCATGTACTATCGTGAAAACATGAAGATGTGCGAAATTGGCGAGCGCTTAAAGGTCACAGAATCGCGTGTTTCTCAAATACATGCTAACGCTATATCACGTTTACGCCGGATGCTAAATCCTTCTAGCGCTAAATAACTTTTTCTAGGTAGATTCATTAGTTAGGATGGGGGTATGCGCAAGTGTACGCTCACCCTTTCTTTTTTAATGGCATTGTTGCTGCCCAGTTTGCTCTCGGCGCAACTTAGCTACACGCTCGATGTCGAACTCGATGAAGATGCCCGCACCATCCACGGGCATTCGCTTATTGTTAGTTGGGTAAATACGGCATCAACGCCAACCGACGAGCTTTATTGGCATGTTTACAATAATGCGTGGGCCAATGAAAACACAGTTTTCATAACCGAAGGCCATTATTACGGTTTTGATAAATTGCCGCGCACGCCGGGCAACACAAAAGTATCTAATGTCTCACTGGTGTCGACAACCGATGTAGATGGTAACATCCTCAAATCTGATGCTGCATTAAAGTTTGAATACACAGATGATGTCGATCTTACGGTAGGCGTCATTAAATTGCCGGTAGCTATTGAGGCAGGTGCTGCAGTAACGGTACGCCTTGAATTCGTTTCAGTGATGCCGCAGGCTTTTCGACGTAGCGGCTGGGGCGAGGGTGGCTACTTGCATGCTGTGCAGTGGTATCCAAAGCTAGGTGTTTATGAAAACTTAGATGGCAAAGATCAATGGAATTGCGAACCCTATCATTACATGTCAGAGTTCTATGCTGATTTCGCCACCTATGATGTAACCTTAACTTTGCCAGAGCGCTTTCGCGATCATTGTGTCACAACAGGTACTTTAAAAGAGATTGACAGGCCGACCGAAAAGGTGGTGTATTCTTCGCAGGCCGAAGATGTGCACGACTTTGCTTTCACGGTGGATGAAGAAGCACTATTGCTGCGTCGTACATTTCATGCTGTAGATTATCGCGATGCTGCTGAAGAGTTAAAGGTAGCCAACGCTTTAGGCAAAACATTGAAAGAGGTGCGTCCGCAATCTTGTGAGATGATATTGTTGCTGCAGCCAGAGCATGCCGAATACGAAGAGCGTTATTTTGATGCGACGGCGAAATCGCTGTATTACTTTGGCTTGTGGTACGGCACCTATCCTTACGAAACAATTTCGGTAGTCGATCCTGCAAATAATGCGCGCAAGACTGGCGGCATGGAATACCCACGTTTGTTTACTGGCGGCGCTCACTTAGGCAAGGCCAAGCGCACCTTGAGCCCGCAAGGCGTAACCGTCCACGAATTCGGTCACCAATTTTGGTACGGCCTAGTCGCCAACGACGAGTTTCGCCACGCCTGGTTAGACGAAGGCTTCACTACTTTTTCAACTAACCGAATTTTAGACTTAGCTTTCGATGCACCATTGGACACATTTAGTTTACTGGGTCACGAATATTACGGACGTGCTCCGATGTCGGTACCGAGTTATGGCAAAGGGGATCAGCGCGCTATGTTAAATATGCAACGCTGGGAAACCGGCGAGAATAAATTTATGCCAGAGTTGTCGTATGAACTACGCCATACAACTAGCATCCAAAAGTTTCTAAGCGAGTTGCCATCTTATACTTACTACCCACACGTAGAACGTTCGGCGTCAATCGATTTGCGCTCAACGCTATTGAGTGATTGGGGGCAGCCCTTAGCGCACCCAACGTATGATCTATTTGATAGTGGGTTACGCGGTGTCAATACCTACCGCCGGCCGGCGTTAACTCTAGAAACGATATCGCGCATTGTTGGCGAAGACGTGTTCATCCGCTTGATGCATGACTACCATAGTAGTTTTAGATTTAAGCATCCGCTTCCGCAAGATTTCTTTGATGTAGTGGCAAAGCATGCCGTAGATGCCGGTATCGACTGGAGCAGCTTTTGGCAGCACGCTTACTACAAAAATGACAAGTTAGATTATGCGGCGCACTTTTTGCATAACGTCGAAAAGGATGATGGTAGTTATCGTGTAGAAATTGGAGTGCGACGCCGCGGTGCTTTCGTGGTGCCAGTAGATATAGAAGTAAGATTCGCTGATGGCAGTGTGCAGCATATAGCATGGGATGGCGTCGATAGTGCTAAGCGGATAGTGGTTGGTGATTTTGTGGTTAAGGCGGTGCGACTCGAAGTAGATCCGCAACGCAAATTAATGTTAGATCAAGATTGGTTTAACAATTCTAAATTAGCTAAAGGCGTCGACGGTAGCGATACGGCGTGGCATGTGGCGGTGCGCACGATGCTGTGGGCGCAACAGATACTTCATTACTTCGGAGGTGCAGGATGAACGATGAATCAGAACAACTAGATAAAACAGAAGCAATTGCAGAGCCAGTAGTGGTCGATGCGATGAACTACAGCGAAGAGCCAGGTGCGAACCAAAATCCAGAAACCTTTGATACGGTGGTAAAGGCAAGGCCGCGGACGTCCTCACGTTTGGGTTCGGCTAAGTTCCTGTTCAGCGGCATGCGGTTTGCATTAATGCGCCCGCGAGTGCTGTGCTTTTTGATGTTGTGGTCTTGTGTATTGCCATTAATTGTGGCAGTCCTGATGTTTAATCAAGCCGATCGCGATTTAGCTATGGTGCAAGATTTACCCGGGCAGAGCGCATTGGCGCTCCCTGAATCCGCTCCGGCATGGATGTTTCGCGAGTGGCAAATTCAAAGTGGCGACTCGCTAGTATCTATTTCGGAGGTGATGCCTTTGCTGATGCTACTGTCGTCTATTTTCGGTTTGTTATTCAGTGGCGGCTGGATGTCGATGGCTACCCATTACCGCGACGAACATTCCTTACGTGCTTTTCTAAAGGGCGGTGGCGAATCGTTTTTCCCGTTCTTACGTACTTGGCTGTTGGCATTGCCGTTGTTCGCCTTGATTACATATGTTTTCTGGGGGACGCCATCCGAATGGGTGCTAGCCAAGCTAATGCCCGAAGGTGATGCGAGTTTGGCAGCTAGCGAAACTACCGGACGCGCCATCGATATTACGCGCCAGGTACTATATATGTTGGCACTGCTCAAAGTCGAAATTATTATTGATTTGGCACGTGCATCCATTATCGTTAGCAGACGTAGCTCTGCATTGTTCGCCATCATGCGCGCAATAGGGTTTTTGTTCCGCCGCCCATTTGCGGTTTTCGTAATAGTGCTACTCGGTTTCGTAATCGAAGGTTGTTTGCTAGTAAGCGTCGAGTGGTTGCGTTCTCTTTTAGGATGGTCATTGCTCAGTGCAGTAGTGTTCATGCCATTCGTGCGGCATTTAATGCGCGGTGCGCGCTATTCCGCAGTGGCTAATTATTATCGTGCGGCAACTGGCGAGTAATGGCTATAATTCACTCCAAACATTCTTTTTAGTACCATGGAAAACAAACTTATAGGGGCGGCCATTATTGGCCAATCTGGCGGACCAACCGTCGTCATTAATCAATCGCTAGTTGGCTTTATTCAAGAAGCAAGAAAGCACGACTGCATAACTGAAATCCTTGGTGCGCGACATGGTGTCGAGGGCATTATGAACGGCGACTGGATTGATTTATCGACTCAGTCAAACCAAATGCTTGAAGCCGTAGCAAAGACACCCGCGGCCGCTCTTGGTTCTGTGCGCCGCAAAGCATCCATCGAAGATGTTGAGCTTATGGTCGAGCAGTTTAAGAAAAATAATATACGCTACTTTTTCTATATCGGCGGTAACGATACCGCAGAAACGGCGCATATTGTCGAACAACAGGCTGCAAAGCTTGGCTACGAAATACGTTGTTTTCACATCCCTAAGACTATTGATAACGACCTAAAGGTCACCGACCATTGCCCAGGTTATGGCTCTGCAGCACGTTTCGTGGCTCACGCATTCCAAGGCGATGATCGCGATAACCGTTCCTTGCGCGGCGTAAAAATTAACGTCATTATGGGGCGTCATGCCGGATGGCTAGCAGCAGCTTCGGTATTGGGTAAGCGTACTGATGAAGACGGCCCGCATTTGGTTTACTTGCCAGAGCGCGTGTTCGACCCTGAGCAGTTTGTGATTGACGTCAAAGAGGTGCACGACCGTTTAGGACGCTGCGTCGTTGCAGTAAGCGAGGGTATCCACAATGCTGAAGGCGTACCGTTCTTGCAAGTGTATGCCGAGATGAGTGGCTCAGCGATGGCGGGTCAAAAGGATAGCCATGGCAACGTACAACTTTCTGGTACTGGCGCTTTGGGTGATGCCTTAGCTAACTTGGTTAAAGAAAACTTTGATGGATTGCGCGTGCGTGCCGACACTTTTGGTTACCTGCAACGTTCTTTTCCTGCTGACGCGAGTGAAGTCGATCGTGCTGAAGCGCGCCTAGTGGGGCGCAAAGCTGTCGAAGCTGCAGTGAGCGGTGAACACGCTTCTGGTTCGATTGCGCTACGTCGTTTAGATAGCGATGTGTATGAGTGCGATACGATTGTCACTGCACTTAAAAACGTGGCGAAGTACACTAAAGATATGCCTGAAGATTATCTCGATGGTCATCAAGGTGTAACGCAAGCGTTTATTGATTATGCGCTCCCGCTTACGGGTGGTATCGAGCCAATGGCCGACTTAATCTAATGGCTGGTTGCGCATTATGCTCTAGCGATAGCGCGTTAAGCGACTTCCGAGTTGAGCCCAAAGATGAAAGCATCGAATTATGTTCGACATGTAGCACGCAGGCAGCCGGCGAAGTCGAACTCGACGAAAATCACTGGCGTTGCCTTAATGATTCGATGTGGAGCGAAGTGCCGGCAGTGCAAGTGATGGCGTGGCGTATGCTGAATAAGTTATCGGCTACAGATTGGGCTGGAGGTCTGCTCGAGATGTTGTATCTCGACGACACGTTGCGCGAGTGGGCAGAGTACCAAGAGGTCGTCGCTACTAAACACGTCGATAGCTTGGGCGCCGAGTTAAACCATGGCGACGGGGTAGTCTTAATCAAAGACCTCGACGTTAAAGGCGGAGGCTTTACTGCTAAACGTGGTACCGCGGTTAAAAGTATTCGCTTAGTTGAAAATAATCACGAACACATTGAAGGACGCGTGAGCGGTCAAAAAATCGTGATCCTCACTAAGTTTGTGAAGAAGCAGTAGTCGAAAACTACAGTGCTTTACGCGGTGGCAACAACAAACTACTTGTCATAAAGCCAGCGACAATCGCGGCGCCACTGATAAACACCTGAAACGCCGATTGCAGTCCTGTTTCGAAGTTGCCACCTGCGATGTCGGTGATGGACAGGAAACTGGTTGCACCCGGTACCAATATTAAGATGCCCGGCATCAACACCGTAAGTGCAGGGCGGTCAAAAGCGCGGGCGAACATATTGCCGAACAAAGCAACGATGACGGCGCCAAGAAACAAGCTTGGCGCGCGCTCTAGATTTTCTAGACCAAACTTCATCGCGAGATAAGGTAGGCAAACAGCGACCACAGCCCAGGGTAAATCGCGGCGCGAGTTATTAAATAACACACCAACGCCGAGGCCGGCGATGACGATGGAGAATGGTGGCAGCCACACTGGCATCTCCGGGGGCACGACTTGCTGTAGGCTGCCAAAATCGATGAAGTATTGCGCAAGTCCGCTGCCAAACAGCACGCCGATGAACAACATCATAACGGTCATGCCGGCGCGGGCGAGGCGCGCCGAACCGGACACCGGGTGATCCAGCACTAATTCTGTAGCGCCGATGATGATGCTAAAACCAGGGACTAACACAATGATGCCAGCTAAAGTAGAAATGTCAGCGCTGGCGCCAAGCAGTGCGGCTCCAGACGTGGCAACAAAACTAATCACCATCGCCGATAACGGATCGAACAAACGGCTGACCGCTGCGTGGTGTTGCGACCATTGAAAAACAAGGAACAGTAAGAGCCCGCAAATGGCAGATAGCGCTACGTCGCCGAGGTTGCCGCCGAAGAAGGTGGACGCGCCGCCACTGGTTAAAGTGAAGGCCAGTAATTTTATGATGGGATGGTATCCGTAATTTTCATTAAGGATCTCATCGAGTCGCGCGTTGGCGGCGGTCACTGTTAAATTAGTGCCGAGAAAATCGTTAAACAATTTATCCAGCTGACTCAAACGATGCAAGTCGATCGAGTTGTTGTGCACGCGTTGCAAACGCGCGATGCCATTTTCACCGGGGATGTCGTAGCTGTACATGATTGCCGACGGCGTGGTGAAGAAGTTACCCTTCAGCCCGAGCTCATTGGACATCGCAGTTAATGCATCTTCAAGGCGATGCGCTGGGGCGCCATAGCGGTGAAGCGCCTTGCCCATGCGTTGGACAAATGCGATGCGATCTTGATTGCTTGAGGTTGGGGTCATGGTGCTGACGGTGCGCCATATTGTAACTTATTTCTGATAAACTACGCACAAACTATATTCATCCATCAAAGACGAATTCTAGTGTAGAATGGTACTATGTTGCTTTACTCGATAATCCTCTGCCTAGCTCAATCTTCCACCCTTGAACAGCCTGGGCCGCACCAGACCGATTGGCAGGATATAAGCATGATCGATCAAAACTTTAGTCAAGGCAGTATCGGCGCGCGGCTTTACTTCCCGACTTCGCTCCTTAGTGAAGGGCCTTTCCCTTTGGTGAATTTCATGCACGGTTGGTTGGGATCGCCCAGTAATTACGACGTCCTTTGCCAGCACATTGCTAGTCACGGTTACGTGGTGGCATCCACATCGGGGACGTCGGGGCTGTTCCCTGACACCGTAAACTACGCTCGAGACAGTCGTGCGATTCTTCACGCGATTAGCGATGCCGCGGCTGATCCGCAATCGTGGTTTTACGGTAAAGTCGAGACCAACAGTGACTGGTCATCCATCGGCCACTCGATGGGGGGCGCCACTCTGGGTCACATGGTGGCTATCGAACCGCGTGTCTCTTTGGTCATTGGATTGCAGGCCGCGGGTGTGCCATCTACTCGAACTTCGGCGATGGCAGCGTACACCGGGGCAGCATTTTGGATATCAGGCTCCGAAGACACCACTGTTCGGCCATCTGTGGTGCGCAACAACTTCACCAAATTCACTAGTGCAGCACGTAATTTTTACATGATTGGACAAGGCATGGGGCATAGTGGCCCGACCGACAGTGGCTCTAACTCAGACACGATGACGCGCACCACGCAGATGGATGTCCACAAGCGCGCTGTGCTAGTGGCTCTAAATGCAGAAATGAAAGATCACGATGCCGATTATGAATGGTTGGTGGGTGATGGTGTGACGCACTCCGCTCCATGGAGTTACGAACCTGTTTTCACAAAGCCCGTGTTGTGGGGAGGAGAGCAGCCAACCGCCCTCGGTATCGAAATGGGCGTGATCGGGCCGGCGTCAACGCAAACCATCGTTTATGGATCTTTGGCACGAGTAGGCGACAACATTGACGTCACGTTATCTAGGGTCATCCTAAATTCCGTTATTAGCCCACAGGGCACAATGAGTTGGAGTCAGTGGTTGCCCTTGCAATATTCTGGCATGACCGTCTACACTCAAGCAGTAGTTTTGGATGGCTTAAACACCACCAGTAAAGTCTTGGATATTTTGGTGCCGTAGAGATTTACCAGGAAAAGGTAAAGCAATCCCCAACTCGTCCGCAAAGGGGGTGTCATGCTCAAAATAACACTACCTGTTTTACTCGTAAGCGCTCTTCTGGCTGGTATACCCAGTTACTTAAGCGCGTCTTCATCGTCTGGTGTAGAGGCTACAGGCTTTGATGCTTTAGTAGCCGGATCTGAGCGCATTGTAGAGGCGAAAATCCTTGATAAACGCACCAAGCTCAATGCTGACGGTACTATTGAGACGACTTACACCTTGGCGACACTTGTGCCTATCAAGGGTGAAAACGCCAACATTCAAGAAATAACCATCCCCGGAGGAGAAGTCGCTGGGCGTGGGCTAATTATTCCAGGAATGCCCGATCTGCAAGTGGGTGACCGTAATATTTTATTCCTTAGCGCAGCTTCAGAGCAGCACGCTTGGCGGATGCCAGTGGGGCTCAAGGCGGGCGCTATCAAGATAGAGAGTGGAAACGCTAACTCTTTTGATGTAATAAGTTTACGCTCTAGTATTCATAGTGATGAAGTGAAGGTCGATAGTTACGAAAGCATTTTGAATGAGATATTCGCTGAAGTTGAGCGCCAGGGTTAAGAAAAAAAGCTAAATCCCCGATATATAGCGTGATGCGAAAGAAATCTATAGCCCTCACAGTCGTCTGCGCTCTACTTGGAGTTGCGGCGACTCAGGCATATATACGCATCACGCTGGGCGGTAAAACCTTGCAGTGGGCGTCGAACTCAATTTCGTATAACATCGATACTGCTGGCTCAGACGATATTAACGATGGCAGCCATATCGCAGCAATTGAACATGCTTTTCAGTCATGGACCGACGTGGCGGGCTCTGATATAACGCTGAATCGTGGAGCGGATACAACAAGTGGCAGTGGGCGCACGATTACTTTCGATGAGACCAATAGTTCGGGATATTTTCCCGCGGGATCTAGCATCGTTGCGATAACTCCAATAAGTTATTTAATTGCCGATGGGCGTATTACGGATGCCGACATTCTGTTTAATGGCAGTCAATTCACTTTTAGCACGGATCAAACTCCAGGTACTTTTGATGTACAAGATGTCCTTACACACGAAGTGGGGCACTTCATTGGCCTAGACCATTCGCCAGTTGTCAGTGGCAGCATGTGGCCATACGTTTCTACGACACAATGGCTACACCGTTCTTTAACTCAGGACGACGAGGCCGGCGCAGTTGCGATAGCGACAGGTATAAATCAAACTAAAGTCACCGGAACTATCCGCAAGCCAAATAGCAGTAGTGCTTTACCTGGAGCTATTGTTTCAGCAAGCCTTAGCGATGGTCGATTTATCGCTTCAACAGTCACGAGTAGTAATGGTAATTTCACTTTGCGCGGTCTACCAGCAGGTGATTATTACATTCATATCACACCGCTTGAAGGTGGCATGTCGAGCTCTAACCTGTCCTCTAACATGTCGGTTTATACCGCATTTGCGCCGACGTTCTATGGCGGCTTTAGTTCTCCGACCCTGTTTTCGCTAAATGTCGGATCTCAACTTAGCGTCGGAACTTTAACAGCGAATGCGGATATTGCAATGCGTGAAAACAGTAATGCAACATTGCTTTTAGCTCAAGGGGCGTCGTCGACCATTACTGTTTTTGGTAGCAACATTCCGTCTGGCACAACTCTAACTGATAAGACTAACCAATTGTCTATTAGTAATATTACGAGTAACTCGAGTTACGTACGCGCGACTGTAACGGCTAATTCGGCTGCGATGTTGGCTACTTACGATTTATACCTCAAAGCACCAAATGGTGATTTCGAGGCTGCATCCGGAGTCGTTGAGGTAATCGGCCCGCCGCCAAGCATTAGCGGAGTATCGCAATTTAAAGTGTCAACTGCCGGTGGAGAGAACATAACTATTTCCGGCGCCAACTTTGTTGACGGCTGCTTCGTACTCTTCGGTGGACTCGAGGCCGACGCCGTGACTTTCGTTGACAGTAACACTTTGTCAGTGGTTACACCTAGCGTGCCACTCTCTATCGTTGATGTTGCTGTTCATAATTCAGATGGCCAGCAAACAATTCTTGCCGACGGCATCGCTTTTACTGGGCAAGCTGTTTTTGCCCAGTCGTGGCCACTGAAGGGTCAGACTTCTGGCGGCACCAATGTGTTTATTAATGGTGACAATTATCACGAGGCGTCGCTCTTTTATATAGACAATCAATCGGTGCCGTTTACTGTGAAAAGCTCGAAGATTGTGCATCTTCAAATGCCAGCGCATGCTCTTGGCAGCGTTGACCTTCGAATAGTCAATCCCGTTTCAACGGATTTAATCGTGAGCGACTTTTTTGAATACGTCGCCAGCGCCGACCCTAACATCAATAGTTTTACTCCGCGCAAGGGGCCTAAAGGCGGCGGTACTATTGTCGATTTATTCGGAAACGGATTTGATAATGTCAGCGAAGTATGGTTTGGCGTCGATCCGGTAACGGGCCTTGGCGGAAAACTTGCAGCAGCGACATCCATCGTGTCGGCGGCAGAACTCAAAGCTACAACCTCGAATAACCCGTCAGCAGGTAGTTATTCTCTAAAAGTAGTCACAGCATCTGGACAGGGTGCCGTCATCTCTGGCTTCACCTTTGAAGGTAGCAACATCAATAGCGGCGGCGGTGGACTGGATCTCGCAGGCGGCGGATGCTCGGTGAATTTGGAACGTGAGCAGCAGGCGGACTTTAAGGTGCTGATTCCGCAATATTTGCTTACTATTGTCGGCTGGCTAATATTACGAAACCGTCTTATAAGGCGACGCAAAAGAGTTGGCGTTAAGTTAAACTAATTTGTGCGAAAAGACATACTCTGCCTACCGCTGCTAGCATTTGCTTGCAGCGATTCAACGCCTCATTCGACCTTCGATGAGCCACCACTGATCGTTATCGGTGTGGATGGTATGGCGCTACCTGTTTTAGAGCCATTAATGCGCGCCGGTAAGGTGCCAAACCTCTCAGCATTAATTGCACGTGGTGTCGGCGGCAAACTGTTTACAGATGTGCCCACTTATTCACCACGCCTATGGACGTCGGTTGCTACTGGCGTACTCGCTGAAGATCACGGCATTCCTAACTTCGCAGAAGAAGACGAATACGGGAATATGTTGCGCGATGGTCTACCGTTCACCTCAAATTGTCGCGAAGTTCCGGCGGTCTGGAACATCGCCGCAGCCAACAATCGCGATGTAGATTCGGTTGCATGGTGGGTCTCATGGCCAGCCGAACCGATTGAAAATGGGCGTATCGTCGCTTCGTATGCTGCGCAGGTACAGGCTGCAATACTCTGGAAACCACTGCTATGGGACGAAGGTATTCCGCAGCTGACTTACCCCGACGCATTGCAGCAAGACATTTCGCAAATTCTTGCCGACGGCCATCCAAAGGGTGAGCTTATTAAAGAATACAATTCTAGATTTGGCACCGTACCTGTTGGTTGGAAGGTTCCATTTCAGCACGACACTTTATTTCGTGGCACGTTCCATGCCGATCGCACCCATCAAAAAATATTTAACCAATTGCAAAACACTGGGCGCGATGCCGATTTAAGCATGCTGTATTTTGGTTTGCCTGATGTTGCGGGTCACTTTTTCTGGCGTTACCGTCAGCCCGAAGCCTTTCAATATCCAGTGCCTGAAGAAATGAGCGATTTGCTTAGCGCGCACATCGATAAAGCATATATCCAAGTCGACGAATGGATCGGCGAAGTGGTTGCTAACGCTCCTGCTAATGCACGCTTCTTGATTATTTCCGACCATGGCATGGGACCAGCGAATATTACAAAGCCGAATCATCCGCAATCAGGTGCGCACGAAGAGGGGCCTCCAGGTATCTTTATTCTGGCAGGACCAGACGTAAAGCAGCAAGGGTTGCTTGCGGCGGGTAAACGCAAAGTCGGTTATATTTACGACATCACGCCATTTATTTTAGATTTGTTATCGCTTGCTAGAGGTGATTACATGGAAGGCAGAACTTTACGTTACTTGATGACCGACGAGTGGCAAGCAGCGCATCCAACCTTGACACCGATCGATTACAGTGCGGGCTTCCGTGCTGCTACTCCGCCGCTTGTGCCTGGCGAAGGCCTTAGCGATGTGTTCTTAGACAACCTGAATCAGCTAGGATATACCGGCGATGACGAATAAAACCGATACCCCCGATGGCCTACGCGCGCCAATAGTCGCTTTTGATATTGAGGTAGCCGGCCTTGAGTGGGAAGAGCTTGACGAGGCTACGCGCCATTACTTGATGTCGAGAAAATCGTCGAAGGGTAAAGAAGATGTGCAGAACCGCTTGGCGTTAATTCGTGGAGTAGGTCGCGTCGTCTCAATCGGCATCTGGAATTTAGCAAAAGATCAGGGTGCGGTGCTAGTGCATGGCTCGGGTTGTAAATGGGAAGACTACGAAGACATCCCCGGTACTAAAGTTTACCGTGGTAACGAGCGCGAAATATTAACCGAGTTCTGGAAACTAGCCGCAGAGTGGGGCACTGTCATAACGTACAACGGCCGCGGATATGATGGCCCAGTGCTGATGACGCGTTCGGCGATGCTCAATGTGTCTCCGAGTCGTCAGTTAACCGGTTACCGTTACAGTATCAAAGATCACTGTGACCTAATGGAAATTCTAAATTTTCAAGGCGCTGCTCGCGAATCATACTCACTCGATTATTGGTGTCGCCGTTTCGAAGTAGAGTCGCCAAAGGGCAAGATGGACGGCAGCATGGTAGCTTCTAAAGCGCGTGCCGGTAAATACGATGAAATAGCCGAGTATTGTTTGCGCGACACCCGTGCTACAGCCGACTTGTTTCAGCGCTTACGTGATACTTTGATACCCTTGTTCAGTTGAGCCTAATCGCCAAGAACTCTTTTCTGCTTACGGCGGCGAAATTTTTTAGCATTGCAATATATGCCGTGTTTGGCATGTTGTTGGCGGTTCAAGTGGATACCAGCGAGAACGGTGTCTACTCGTTGATGACAACATTCTTGTTTTTCGGTGGCATGATATCTTCTTTTGGAATCCCGCTAGTGATTACTCGCGAGGTCGCACGTGACAAAAGTCTAAGTGCAAAATATTATGCTGATGGCATGCTGGCAGTTGTTTCCGGAACACTCTTGGCAGCGCTAGCCCTCGGCGGCTATTTGTGGTTCGAACAACATTCACGCGGCGCTTTTGTAATGTGGCACTTTGTGCTGTTTGCTATTACGATGCTGATCGTATTTGCAGATGCTGTCGGATCTATTTGCGATTCTTTATTCCAAGCTCACGAACGCATGGCCAAGCCGGCAGTGATTGAAATACTTACCGGTCTAGTGCGCGCCGGTCTGGCTTTGATAGCTATTTATGCTTTGCCTGCTGAGCACCGCGTGCTAGGTGTCTTGATCGGCTTTTTGATAGGTTCAACGGTGCGTGCATTCATTATGCCGGTACTGCTTAAGAAAAACATCTTAGACCTTAAGCCGCCGCGTGCAAGATTATCAGATGCCTTAAACTTAATTAAGGCCTCCGGATTTATAGCTGTTTTCCGGATGTTGCGTATGTTGCGCAACCGTTTAGATATTCTATTGATAGGCGTGTTATTTGTTAGTATGGTTGAGGGCTCGACGGCCGATGTAGATGTGGCGCGTGCTATTTACATGCAGGCGGTGCGGGTAGCGATTATCTTCCACACCATTACCATCGCTTTTAACACGGCATTATTCCCGCGTATGGCGCGGCAAACCGGAGGGGATAAAGGGGTAAGCGCGGTGCGTGAAACCTATGCGCGGGCGGTCCGTTGGCAGGGCTTCTGGGCGATTCCGTTGGCAGCAGTAGTGTTTGTCTACGCCGACCAAATAGCCGGACTTTTTGGTAGTGATTATTTAAATGGCAGCCCAGAAAACGGGGTGCTAGGTACTACTGGCCAAATGCTGCAAATTCTATTGATTGCGGTGTTGTTTGATTGCCTCGGAGGGCCGATTGGTTTTGTGATGCTCGGCTATAAAAAAATGGAGCGCCAGGCACCCATTATCGGCGGCGCAATCGCTGCATCGAGTTTGGCTTTAAATCTGGTCTTGATTCCTCTTTACGGAATCCGTGGCGCAGCGCTGGCCTCAGCAATTACGGCCGGAGTCGAGTTTGTGATTAAGATATTTATCGTGAGTAAACATCTGGGATCGCCCTTACCAATCTTTGCTCGCCTAGTGCCTTATGTTGTAATAAGCGCATTTTCTATCGCCGCAATTTATGTCGTTGGGTATCAAGAATACGCCATCGCAGGTACATTGCTCGCCGCAGCAATTTACACAGTTTTGTGTGCTGTAACAAAACAGCTTGATCCAGTTCTAGTAAAAGTACTGTCCGATAGGGTATCCTTATTCAGGAAGTAAAGTGTAATGACTAACAACAAACGTAAACGAGTAATTTTCGCCGGCATAGACGGGGCCACTTTCAGCATTATCGATCCGATGATTGCTGAAGGAAAGCTACCCAATTTGGCCGCTATGCAAAATAATGGCACCATGGGTCCATTATTGTCGACCAACCCACCGAATTCATCGTTGGCATGGACATCCTTCATGACCGGAGTACATCCAGGTAAGCACGGGGTGTTTTTCTTTCGTGAGCAGCGTCATGGTTCTTATCAAAGACCGGTGGTGTCTCTTGATTCGATGCAGGCACCAAGTATTTTTAAGTTGGCGTCGGCTGCAGGCAAGAAAGTGTGTTCAATTACGATGCCACTTACTTTTCCGGTCGAAGAGGTTAATGGTTGCATGATTGGCGGCTTGTTGACGCCTGACCGTAATTCAGAGTTCATCTATCCTCCAGAATTACGCAAAGAACTCGAAGAAGCGATCGGTGATGTACCCGCCGATAATGAGCCAGAAATGCTATTTCATTCATCGAATGAGGCGGCTGCAATTAAGTCGCTATACCACGTGATCGAGCAGATCACGCGTATGGGTGAATACTGCTTAGACAAATACGATCCAGATTTATTCGTCTTGGTATTCCGTCAGGTAGATTTGACCTCTCATCAGGCTTGGTGCTACCAAGATCCAAAATGGCAAGCAGCAAACCCTGGTAAATGGGAGTCGCGCCAAAATATGTTGGCAGATGTTTACACTGCTGTTGATGCGGCCTTCGGTCGTTTACGTGACAAGTCCAAGACCCTAGACGGAGAAGTCGTTTTCGGTACTTGCTCTGATCATGGTTTCGGGCCTATTACTTATCGTTACTACATGAATAAGTGGCTGCTAGACAATGGCTACTTGGTCTTGAAGTCGTCGGCGCAATCGATGAAGCGCAAGTTATGGCTCGCTAAAAAATGGAACGGCTTACTGCGCCGTACCGGAATTTTGCGCGTACTTACGGCACGCGGACGCAAATTAGGCGGAGGTCAAGAGCAGACTCTGACCGACATGATCGATTGGTCAAAAACTCGCGCTTACTCTAGTTTTAGTGGCGGCGAAGACATCGTTTTAATCAATCTTAAAGGGCGCGAGCCAGAGGGCATCGTAAATGAAGGCGCCGAGTACGAAGCTTTGCGCGAAGAAATCATTAGCAAGGTGACGACGATGCGCGCTCCCGATGGTGCCAAAATAATTGCCCGTGCATATAAGCGCGAAGATCTATGGCAGGGCGAGCAGTTACACATTGCTCCAGACATTCAGTGTATCACTAAAGAAACGGCATGTAACATGTCGCCGAATCCGTTGCATCCCGTTGTTGCAGAACCGGCTGTCGAAGGACGTCCAGCGATGCATCGCCCCCAAGGCATTTATGGGTGGGAAGGGCCAGGTGTGGTTAAATCTGGCGAACGCGTAACAGGCTTTCAGATTGCTGATATGGCTCCAACCATGATGCACCTTCTTGGCCTCGAAGTAGATGATTACATGGACGGCAAAGTGATGCTTGATTGTTTCGAAGACGAATATAATCAAAACAATCCGGTGCAGATTCGTGAAGGCGCCGTAACTTTGAGTCCGCGTACTTTTGAGGGTGATGCTGGTGAAGATGATGAAAAACTTCTCGAGACCATGCGTGCTTTAGGATACATGGAATAAAGATGCGGTGGCCACGCTTAATGCGACGTCCATTGAATCTGATTTCGGTGCCGACAGTTGTTGAGGCTTTGCCATTAGTTACTCCGGGTTTTGCCTTCGGCGATCCGCGTGAAAAAATGCCCTCTCTCGACCGAGTTTACGGTAAAAAGCTGTTGCCGTTTAATGACTCTAGCAAGTCTTTTGTGGCACCTTTCCCGCAGCAGGGGGAAGGCAGCCGCTTGTTGCTTGAACGACTAGATGTTTTACCGTCTAAAATGTTGGTCGGCTTATATGAATCGGAAACGCCACTGTGGCCAAACTTTTTGATTCACAATGGCGATGAAGGCGGATTAGACCTGCAAGCGGTGCGTAGTTGTATGCGCCACCAAGGGCGTGGCTACACCGAAGCATGGTGTGTGTTGCCAGCAGCGAAAATGTCCAAACTATTGCGTGGTGACAAAGTCTCCAAACCGATGTTTGGTGCACCAGATTGGCAAAATAAGCGCTTTTTAAGTACTGCGCTTGACTACCAGCGCACTTTAAATTTATTAGAAGATTCGTTGCCGCTCGAACCCATTGAACGTCTCAGCGTGGTGATGCCGCATTTCGATGATGAGGTACTGCAATGTGGTGGGGCGATTCTTCAAGCACTTGCCGAGAATGCTACGGTACAAGTCATTTGGCTATCTGATGGCAGCCGCGGAGTTAGCAGTGTTAGTCATCAGCAATCTTCAGAAATTCGCCGCAGCGAAGCAACGGCGGCAATGAATGCACTAGGTGTAAAAAACATACACTTCTTAGATGGTGTCGAAACGCAATTGACAGCTAACGACGATGGCGTCTGTCGTAAGTTGCAGAAACTGCTTAGCGAATTCCGTCCACAGCGCGTGCATAGTGTGTGGTGGGCCGATAACCATGTTGACCATTACGAGGCAAATCTGATTTTACATAAATCTTGGCCTCAAGATCTAGAGGCGACGATTGCGGCGAGTAGCTTGTGGCAGGTAATGCCTGCGCGCACACTCATTACTTTAAATGCAGCGCAGCAGCAACAAAAGAGTGCATCATTAAGCCACTATAAGTCGCAAATAGCCGAAGTCGATTACAGCCATTTGTCTCGCCACCTAGATGCTTATTATGCTGTTGACCTTGATGGAGCAGCTGCTGAAAATTATTGGCATGTACCAGCCACACAGTATTTTTCTGCTATGCAGGCGTCGCATGTTACGACGCGCCGCTGGTTCGGTTAGTAGCTAGCTATTACTGGCCGATAATGACTTCGGCAGCTTGTGGTGATCTCGAGATAACGCTTACCCCAAAGTTGAGGGTGCGCAACGTGTTTGAAACTACGCCAAGTTTTTCTGAGTATTCAGCCAACGACGATTTTACGACATAGACAATGTCACCAGATTGCACGTATGGCACACTAGCGCGTACGTTAATGTCGTTAGGTGCGAACAATCCGTCTAGCGAATAATGACGTACACTCATGACGCCATTAACACGACGCGCAATGAGCACGCCAGCGGTGTCGCCTTCGTCTGTCAAGCCACCGGCAGTTGCTATGATGTCGAGAATCGTGGTGTTGGGTGTCGTAAGCGAAACCACGGATTTCATGTTGACTTCACCAAGCACCGTAACTTTGCGGCTTGGGTAGAACTCGATCGACAATGCTAACACAGGGTCAATAATGTATTCGGCGTACTTTTCTAGCAGCACGTCTTCGAATTGCTCGCGTGTCATGCCATTCGCTTGCAGGCGACCAACCAAAGGAAACAGTACATTGCCATCGCTGCGGACGGCGTAGGAGCGCGACAACTCTTCTTGCTTCCAGAAGTCGATGCTAAGCTTGTCTTCTGGCCCGATAAAGAATTGGCCATTAGCGATCTCTGCTTCATAGTCGAGTGGCAATAAAGACGGATTTGCGCCAATATCAGGCCCCTCGGTATATGGGGAAACAGAGCAAGCGCTAAAGGTTGCGTAAGCAAGGATGAGCGTAGAGAGTCGTGTGTAAGGCATAAGGATATTGTATTCTAATGGCCGCTAGCAATCTAGCCATAATACCATGACCAAACTTGCCATAATCGGAATAGACGGCGCCACTTACGAGATTATTCACCCAATGATTGCCGCCGGCGAATTACCCCATATCGCCAAGATTTTAAGTGAGGGGGTTTCTGGCGAACTAGAGTCAGAAAAGCCACCTATGACTCCTCCGGCCTGGACATCGATGTTTACGGGACTAAACCCTGGCAAACACGGTGTTTTCCACTTTATAGGTCGTGATTTGGGCAGTTATCGGCATAGCTTAAAGAATAGTGGTAGCTTTGTCGGTAAAGACATCATGTCCTTACTCAGCAAGCGTGGTGTGAGCGTAGGTTCGTTATCGGTACCGATGACTTACCCGCCGTACGAAGTCCACGATGGTTATATGGTGTCAGGCATTCCAATGCCCCTAACGGGTGAGTCTATTGCGTGGCCGCCCGGCATTTTTAGTGAGATGCGCGAAATTACCGGAAGCGACTACATTGCTGATGTCGAATATAGTAAATACGATGGCGACACTGAAACAGCGACGGATGATCTAAATCTATACGCCGAATTGCGTGATGAGTTATTCGCTATCGAGGGCCAGCGCTTAAAAATTCAAGCAGCATTCTTGCGCGACAAGCCAACTGACTTCTACTTTACAGTAATTTCAGTAACCGACCGCTGCCAACACTACTTCTGGAAATTCCAAGATCCGGCTCATGCTGGTTACACTAAAGAGGGTGCCAAACTTTACGGAGAAGTCATACGCGATTCTTACCGATTGGCTGACAAGTTTGTCGGTGAAGCGCGTGAGATATTAGGCGAAGACGTGCCAATCGCTTTAGTTAGCGATCACGGATTCGGTCCGCAATATTATGATTTCCATGTTAATACTTGGCTTGAGCAACAGGGGTACCTCGTTCGTAAGCAAGTGCCTTATCTCAAATGGGGTAAGTTGCATCTCGGCGGCCTGCTTCATCGTCTTGGTTTAGGGGCTGTCGAAAAAATCATAGGTCCTTTGGGTAAAATACCAGTCTATCGCCCGAAAATCAAAAGGAAGGCCGACGCCAGTGATATTGACTGGTCGCGTACTAAAGCTTTTGCTAGCTTACACGGAATTTGCGCTAACTTGGTTGACCGCGAGCCACAGGGAATTATTTCGGCAAGTAACTATGGCGGGCTGATTGATGAAATCATTGAAAAGCTTAAGCAGGTGAAAATGCCAGATGGCAGCGACGCCTGTGACGGAGTGTTCAAGAAAGAAGATATCTACTCTGGGCCACGCACTGCCGAGGCTCCAGATTTGCAATTTCAGATGGCTGGGCTAAGTTGCATCACTAAAGAATGTTGGGGAGAATCAGAACTGTTTGCCCTGCGTAAAAACGCGCCAATCTCTGGGCAGCACCGCTTCAACGGTATTTTTGCTTTGTCGAAAGACGGCGTCGAAGCCGCTAAAGTCATCAAGGGCATGCACATTCAAGACACTACGCCAACTCTGCTTTATGCTATAGGCCAAGCAGTACCAACTTGGATGGACGGCAATATCCGTGGTGATATCTATGCCGATCCACAGGAACCCAAATGGGACCGTTCTCCAGAGCCAGAGGCTAACCCTTCAAGCTCTAATTCCTCTAATTCCGACGACGAGCAAGCACAATCAATCGAGGATTCGCTACGTGGTCTAGGCTATATACAATGATGTTTAACAAATTACTTCCGCTCGTTTTCTTATTTGCATGTAGTAACGCGCAGCCGCGGCCTCAGCCGCGGCCTCAACCGAGCCCGCAACCGGAATCGCAACAGCAGCGACCTAATCGTAAGGCGCAATCAGAACTCACAAGCGAGTTCTCTGTGCAATTCAATGGACCACAGCGCCAAATCCCACCCGGACTACTCTATGGTCTAAATGATCTGCAAAGTGCAACCGATGGCGTTTGGAAGACATGGGCACAGGGTGTTAATGCACATGATGGGGTGGTGCGTATTTGGGTGCAGCGTTTCTTGGGCAAGCTCAACAACGAACACATTGCGGCGGCTAAGCGCGCGCAGCAAGCTGGGCTAGGCGTGATGCTAACTATAGTTGGAGTGACGGGTGACAAGCATAAACGTAATGCCGTCACCGACGATCATTCTTTGGCAATGCCGGCCGATACAAAAAAGTGGGCTCAAGATTTTGCTACAGATACTCGTGCTCTGATTAAGGCCGGAATAGATGTGCGCTATATCGAAATCTGGAATGAACCAGATATGCCATCAGAATGGAGTGGCAGCCGGCAAGAATTCGCCGATTTCTTCGCTCAGTGCGGAGTGGCCTTGCGCGAAGAGTTAGGTACTACAGTCAGCATTGGTGGCCCAGGCATGGCCTCCGGGTGGGGACTCGGAATGGACTACTTCGATATGCTGCTTGACTCTTGCAAAAAGTATTCCTTCAAGCCAGATTTTCTTTCATGGCACCACTACGGCTCGTTTGCAACAGATAGTGAATTCTTGGAAACGCCAAATATTCTGCTCAGAAAGGCTAAGAGCCGTGGTTTAGGTACACCAGAGGTAATCATGTCAGAATGGAACGTTTCGTTGCCTAGCCCGATTGCCAAGGGTATGGATACTAATGTTGGAGCAGCATTTTGGTCTTCGATGGTGTCTTCACTTATTCAAACTCCGACATCGCATGCGTTGTACTTCTTCCTGCAAGACGGTAGTTGGGAAGCCACAGAGGATTTTGCCCAACAGTCCGTCGGAGCATTTACTTTACGCGGAGCGCCCAAAGCGACCTTCTCTGCTATGAAGTTAATGGCAGAAGTCGCTAAATTTCCAGCAGTACCCTTGCAGCGTCAAAAGGCAATTAACAACTTAACTTGCGTTGCTACTCGCGATCAAGATACTGGGCATCTGCTCCTTACGAATGCTAATGGCGACATATTAAGAGTTGCACGAAAATATTTAGCTGCAACCGAGTTGGTGATGGGTGAGCTTGAGGGTAAAGATAAGGCGCTTAAGGCTTATTTCTCCGGCTCGATCAAATTTGAGAAATTGCAGTTGTCGGAGGAATGGCGAGCACCTCTACTTAAGACTGGGAGAGTTATTGCTGCCCTAAAGAAAGAAGAAAATGAGACCAATAATTGGGTGACTATCCAGCTAGACGCTGCGCCTAAGTCTATCAAGAGTGTCCGCTTGATAGACTCTAGTCACGGAAACCCGATTGCCTCGGCATCGTTTCGTAAGTTGTTTGCGCCGTACGAAGCTGGCTTTGCGCCGATTGCAGTAAAAAATACTCTTAGTGAACTTGCAAAGCAAGGTGTTGGTCAAAGTGAGCGCAACTCATTGCAGCGCTCATTTGATTCAGGCGCTAGAGAGAAAAACATTGCCGGAGTATCTGCTGCGACAATGGCGCAAAGTCGTGCGATTTTCAATAGGCAACTAAAAAAGATTACCCTTGAAACCCCAGCAATACTGGCCGCGCACCCGGACTGCAGTGCCGCTACTGTTGATGCCGCAAAGTGGGCAAAAATAGAAGGTAATACTATCCTGGTGAATCTCCCTCAACATTCAATAGTCGCTGTAGAAATAGAATTATAAGTGAGTAAATACGATGACGAGTCGATCCTTTGCAAGGATTTCGGGCCTAAAGCGAGTTTGGGGCTGTCGTTAACGTATGTGTTGTTGGGCTGGTTAGTTGCCACCTTCGTGTTCTACGATGGAGTATTCGGGCAACGCCTTCAAGTAGAGTTGATGGGCCCAAATCCGATGCTGGTTAATGACCTCCCATTTCTGGGAAGTATCGTTCTTGTTGGCATTGGCCTGTCTTTGGCGCTGTTTATCGGCCTTGCCTTAAAGTCGGGTAGCGTTGACCGAGTTGCTCTAGGAGCTTTAGCCTTCAGCTTTTGCTCAGATGCCGTGCCATGGGTCTTTCAAATATCTCTGTTGTCGATTTTCATTATATTGGTTAGCCGTGGTCTGAAATATCAAAGGATTCCTTTTCGGCTAACGCCAATGATCGTTTTTATCGGATTTATTCTGATATCGTATATGGTTAGCTTTCTGCAAACCGATAAGCCATTGTCGGTACTAAGTAATTTGTTTTATCGGAGTACTTATTTCGTGGCGATGCTGCTTTTGCCCGGAATACTAGTCAGCCGTCGCCATCTTGAGACATTATTTGACTTTATGTTATTGGCGGCAATGCTTACTGTCGGTGTCGAAATAGCACAATTCATCTTGTCGGCCGCGACTGAGCAAATCATTACCTTTTACAGTGATAACTATAATCGTGTAGTGACTCCATTCGGCGTTTTCCCGCGCTTAACAGGCTTGATGTATCATCCAAATCATCAGTCAAACATTCTTGCTACGCAGGCTATTATGGCATTATGGTTTGCAACACAACCTAAGGAGCGTCTTAAACATGGACGCCGCGTGTTCCTGTTAATTGCATATGTGGTGCTCGCCTTCGGGGTGGTTATTACTTGGTCACGTTCGGGGTGGTTATCTATAGCGATAGTTACTGCGCTGGTGCCATTGTTGCGTTATAAGAAGTTTGCCCCTTGGTATCTGCTATTGATGATCTCGCTGCTGGTGATTGCTTACACCACGGGCTTTGCGAGCTATGCTTACACCCTTGTGCACGATTTAAACGGTTCTTCTGCTGACTTCCGCTGGCACGTCGACGATATTGCGATAGAAGCATTTTTGTCTCATCCATGGTTTGGTGTTGGGGTGGGCATGTTTACTGATTTCTTTAATCCATATCAGCTCGAAGTTCATGATACGTACTTGCAAGTAGCTTCTGGCATGGGCATTGTCGGCATACTTACTGTTGGCGGATTTGTGCTAGCGATTGTGCTGCGCCTTCTGCACACATGTTTCAGGCCCAGAGATATCGTTTATCGTGAATGGGCTATTGCTCTACTGCTGGGCTTACTGATTACTTCTATCCAGGCAATGTTTGCAATGTTTCTGTGGGTGAAGTTCTTATGGGCTATGTTCGGTATTTCCGAAGCGGTGGTCCTCAATAATCGCGCGCCAAACGGCCATGAACCGGCAAACGATTTCATCTTTTTACCACCGCCACGTTAACCTATTAGCCGCATGCCCGACACCTCTTCGATTTTATCCGCCATTTACAGCCGTAGACTTACGATTCTGTTGGTGTGGTTGAGTTCTATTGCATCGGGCATTTATTACTCACAACTTACGCCAACAGAGTACCTGTCGGTGGCGAAAATATTAATTCCAGCTAGCGCGCCTACTGTAAGCTTAAAGACAGAAGCGGGTAACATACCATCCGGGCCAATAATACCTAGCCAAGAAGAAGAACTACGTGTGGGCATTATCGGTATTGCGCGCAGCGGAGCGGTATATGATCGAGTCGCCGTAGCCTTGCCAGGCGTAGACCCAAAAACACTTCGTGCAAACGTCATCGGTGACATCGGGCGTGATTCGTTTTTGCAGATTCTGTCGTATGGTAAAACACCAGAAGAATCGGCGATGCTTGCTAATGCTTTTAGCGCAGCTTTTCAAGATGAAATGCAGTCCTTGCTCGAGTCTGGTCCGCGCCGAACTTTAGAATCATTCCAACGACGCGAGCCACTTGCTTGGCAAGAATTCTCTAAGTACTCGACCGAGCTTGTAGATTACCTAGGTGGGGTGGGCTTTAATGATATAGAAGTAGAGGCCGGCAGCATGCTTGAACATCGTCAATTGGTGCAGCAGCAAATTGAGGCATTAGAGTTATTGCACAAAAGTAATTTGAGTCAACGCCCGGTCTATGAAGATCTGCTTAGTAGGCGTCCAGAATTTATTGTTACTAGCCAGTCGTTAAGCGAGAATTCTGCCTATAAAGCAGCTGTAGAAGAATCGAATAAACTTGCCACCGAGCTCGCCCTTAAAAAGCTTGAATACAAAAACCAGCATCCAGAGATCCTGCGGCTAAGTAACGAGCTTGCTCTAGTGCAGGCGCGTGTTTCGCAGCAGGCAGAATTAACACACTCTAGTTCGACCATGGCGCAAGACCCACAGGCATTGAGCTTTATGCAAAAGATGATCGAGATTGATATTGCTGAGTCTAGCTATAACGCGCAGTGGGCTGTTTTTGAAGATAGTGCGCAAGAGCTTGACTCATTGTTGAAGGGTGTACCGCTTTATCGTTCTGAAGTGGCACGCATTACGGCTCAAATTAATCAGGCGCGTAACCACGCCGAAGATGTTTCTGCGCGGCGCGCAGAATTAGAATTTCACCTAGAGCATGGAATACGTTTTACTATGAGTGATGAGTATTCGCAAGCAGTGCCAGAAAAGGCTGTAGCGATACCGACTCCACTCGGGATTATCATATTCAGCGTGCTTGTTGGTTTGGTCGCTGGCTTATTGGTTGCTATTATCTCAGAGTTAATTAAGCAGATGCGTCTGCATAGCCCATATTAAATAGTGATACTCAGTCGCTCGTGCTTCCGCGAAGTAAGCCGCCATTTGTTGGCGGTTTTGGTCAGTATATTGTTTTTAATTGCTCTTGGGGCATCTATTCGTGCTTCTGCTACTTCGCAAGGCGCGCCATTATGGGTGCCACTCAGTTTAGTACCGTTGATAGTCGGGCAAGCACTACCGTACTTTTTCCCAGTGGTGTTGCTGATCAGTGTCGTGCTCGGATACGGACGGATGGCTGCCGACAATGAAGACATCGCATCCTTTGCCGCCGGAATACATCCCGCGCAACTATTGCGACCTGCTTTATGGGCGGGGCTGCTGGTGTGTTTGGTTACTTATCCGCTTACTGCCGAAGTCGTGCCAAGTATGTATGCCCAAATGCGCCAGTTGATGCACAAAGTGCCGGTGGCTGCATTACAAAACACCAACCCTGGTGCTTCCGAGCTTAGCTTTGGTGGGCTTTACCTATCATGGAACGACCGCTCAGGCCCCGGAGAATTTCATGACATATTATTAAGTATTGATTCGTCTAAAAGAGATGATGAAGAACTGCGTCTCAGGGCTAATCGCGCCATAATGAATGTCGAAGGCGATAATCTAACCTTCATGTTCGAAGGCCTACGTACTTTTAGAGATACGCGGGGGTTGTTCTATAACCCTGGTCAAACTTGGCTCTCAATAAACTTAGCAGAAATAAACTCTAATAGAGAACTTGGACGGCGCATTAAAGATAAATCGTCACGCGAATTATTCGCAACTCTTGATGGAGAGCTCTCCGATGCCGATCGCGACCATACCTGGTTTACTATTTGGCAGCGTATGGCGATGGCATTTGCCACGATACCACTAGCAGTTATCGGAGCTCTTCTCGGCTGGCGTCTGCGGCGAGGTGGTTTCGTAGCTAGTTTTTCTTCAGCCTTGTCCTTTTTGCTGCTGGTTTACTACCCACTGTTTTTCTTGTGCGACAACTTAAGAGAAGGGAATATGTTGTCACCGGTAGTTGCGGCGTGGCTACCGGCATTGTTGCTAATCCCCATTGCCGTATTTATGTTGCGCCGACATAGAACACGTTAATATGCAAATATTCGACCGTTACGTGTTACGCACTTATTTGCGTTTTTGTCTGCTAACAGCTGCTGGCTTTGTCGGCATGTTTACTTTCATGGATTTGCTCTCGCGTGCCGATGACATTCCACTGGCGCGCGAGGCGCTAGGTTTAGAGATTAACCAAATAGTAGATTACTATTTACTGAATATGGTATTTTTGCTGTTTCAGTTCCTGCCATATATTTTGCTATTAGCCGGCATTGGTTGCGTTACGCAATTACTGCGCAATCGCGAATGGACCCCTATGCTCAGCGCCGGGCGCGCAACCTGGCGTTCATTTTTGCCCATTTTCATTAGTGCTTTGATTCTCTCAACGGCAGTTTCGATGTTCCGCGAGGTGATGATCCCGAAGTTGCTCCCGCAGCACGAAGCTACGCAGCGCATGCTAAATAATCAGCAGCAATGGATCCCAACAGACTTATGGGTGCGTGGTGCTGGCGGTCACCGACTACATGCGCAAGTTTTTACACCAGGCGATCCACCACGCATTGCAGGGCTCGAAGTATTTTCTTCTTCGAAGTTTGGCAATGACGAACGCGTGTGGGCAGATGACGCTCGTTATGTTGATGGCAAGTGGCAATTAACTAATGGCCTAAAAACCAATTCACAAGGAGAAACAAAGATTTCCGTTTTTGACGTTGAAGGATTTGCCCCGAAAGATTTGTTGCGTTCTTATTTCGTCCGCAACCGTCCGCTTGATTTAAATTCAGAGTCATATAAGAGCTTGTTGAAATATGACCCAGGGCACCGGCAGTCAGAAACATACATGTGGTCAGCACGAACGCTACCGTTTGTGGCACTAGTATTATTGGTGCTCGGGCTATCTACTTCGCTCAGTTTAGGCCGCAGTAGTTCCAAAGAAGGGATTGCGCGTGGCTTACTGTTGTGCGCGATGTTCTTTGTCTCCGAGGTCCTTTTCCGAGACATGGGAGTGCGTGGCGCCGTTAGCCCTTGGCTCGCTGCTTTGGCCCCGGTAAGCTTATTTGCCGGTATTTCTTTGTGGGCTTTTAGCCGTACTCCAAGTTAAGATAAATATATGCGTAAATTTCCGCTACTACTGTTAGTCCTTGCCTCTTGTCAATCGTCTTCGATAGATAGCGGCGATACATACTTCCGTCAAAAGAGTTACTTGGAAGCCTATCACGAATACCTAAAGCTTGACGTTGACGACGCAGAAGTTCAACAACGCATCGCAGTGACTCGTTATTTTTTGGCCGAAGACGCCGTGCGTAGATTAAGCAATAGCGGATACCCCGAGCGTGCTTTAGAAACCTTAAAGGCCATCACTCCGAGTGCGCCAGACAGCCAAGTAGCCGTTTTAGAGGCATTGGCCGTTCGCTGCCAAAACCATATCGCTACACGCCATTTTGATATCGCTTTAGCGTTAAATGACCTTGGTAATAAAAAAGGAGCGATTCGTGAATTACTAGCAGCCTTGAGCTGGAGGGAAGATTATGCCCCAGCGATTGAACGCTTGGCGATTATTACTGAGCGCGAAGAAATGCGTGACGCACAAGGCAAAGAAAATTACCTCGAGGCGATTGGTCATCTTGAAGCGGGGCATAACGTCCGCGCTTATACTTCTTTCATGCACGCCAGCAACTTGCTAACGGATCCAGAGTTAGCACAGAATCGTCTGAATGCGATCGGTCAAACTTTGGCCGAAGAATCCATGCGTCAGGCGATGATTCACATCGCTGCTCAGCAGACAGGGATGGCATGGGTTGCAATTCAAGACGCCATCCACCTGGGCATCGAAGACCCTCTAGCTATAGAGATCGCAGAACGCCTAAATGCAACTTTACTGTCACAGGCCCATTTGGTCTCGGCAGATATTCAGGTGCGGGCAGGTAAACATCGTGCTGCCGACGCGTCGCTAGCTGCAGCTGCAGAATATTCTGTAGTCGAGCACACCGAACAGTTGATTGCCATTCGTAACCGTAACGTTGATAAGCATCAGCAGCAACGTTACATGTGGGCACGTGCTTACGAACTTGATTTCCAATTACAGCATGCTCAAAAATTGTACGTAGAAATATTTTCAGCTAGTGATGGCTTTGGTTATAAAGATGCCGAAGCTAGATTGGCAAATCTAGACTCACGATTGCATGAAGCGATGCTTTATTATCAGCAGGCATTACTGGCGCAGCAAAATAACGACCTAGATAGTTGTCGCGAAAATCTACGCTCGGTTCTGCAGATTTCGATTGATTACGAAGACGCGCTATATTTGTTCGGTCAGATAAATAACACCGACATAAACGAGCAGTAATGTCTCTGACTGTTGCAGCTTTGCCGTTTGATGTGCGTCCAGCACAAGTCGAAGTCAATCTGCAGCAAGTGTTAGTGGCGATCGCCGAGTGTGCCACGCGTGATGTTCAATTGTTGGTGCTGCCAGAAAAGTGGACGACCTCTTTTCTAGTCGAGTATAGTGATGCCTTGCGTGCACAAAGTGAAGCAGCCTTAGACACCGTGCATGCTGCTGCGGCCGCAGTCAATTTAATCGTGATTGGTTCTGCAGCCGGTGGTGCGGGTGATAAACCCGCGAATCAAGCACACTTTCTAGGAGCGGCCGGCAGCTTACGTCCATACGACAAGCGCATGCTGTTTAGCCCAACCGGAGAAGGCCGCCAGGTAGCGCGAGGGTCTCAGCAGCCAGTGGCGATTGATACTCCCATCGGGCGCATTATGCCGATTATCTGCTACGATTTGCGTTTCCCCGAAATATGTCGCGAAGCTTTGTATCAGCAGGCCGATATTTTGGTGTGCTGCGCGCAATGGCCAAGTCCGCGCGCGCATTTATTTGAATTACTAAGTAGGGCACGTGCTGCCGAAAATCAGTTGTTTACGATTTCGTGCAACCGTTCAGGCGTAGCCGCTCTCGACGGACGCCGTCCAATGACTTTTCCAGAGTCTGCGCTTATTATTGACCCACTTGGCAATGTTCATGCCCGTTGTGATGACGGAGGCCTACTTATCAGCGAAATGGACCTTGAAATTGCCGAAAAAGTGCGCACTGAAGTGCCAATATCTCGCGATTTGCGTAAAGCAGGCCTCTGGCCAAAGCCATGATTAGCTGGCGTCGCTAAAATATGCGGCAAATGTCAGACGTCTTCATAGTTAGTGCCTGTCGTACACCGATCGGGCGATTCCAGGGCTCATTGAGCCAATTTCGTGCACCAGAGCTCGGTGCGATGGCAATAAAAGAAGCTTTGCAACGCGCTAATGTCGCTGGCGAAGCTGTCGATGAGGTCATTATGGGCAATGTGTTGCAAGCCGGAATAGGGCAAAATCCTGCGCGCCAGGCAATGATTTACGCTGGTTTACCAGATACGATCCCGCCGTTTACGGTTAATAAGGTCTGTGGCTCTGGCTTGAAGGCTGTGATGTTGGCCGCACAATCCATCAAGGCTGGCGACAATCAGGTTGTGGTTGCAGGTGGCTTCGAATCCATGAGCCAGGCGCCGTATCTAGTGCCGTCTGCGCGTACTGGCGCACGTTTGGGTGACACCAAGCTAGTCGACTCTATGGTCCACGACGGCCTCTGGGACGTCTTCTCTGACCAGCATATGGGTATGACCGGCGAATTGGTTGCCGACGAATACGGCATCACCCGCGAAATGCAAGACGAGTTGGCAGCAGCTTCGCACCAACGCGCTGCAGCAGCATGGGCGGCCGGTAACTTCGACGCAGAGACTTTTGATGTTGAAGTTCCGCAACGCAAAAAAGATCCGATTATCTTTAGCCAAGACGAAGGCATCCGCGCCGACTCTACAGCCGAATCACTTGGCAAAATGCGCGCCGCATTTAAAAAGGGAGGCTCGGTAACAGCTGGCAACGCTTCCCAAATATCGGATGGTGCAGCAGCTTTAGTTATCGCTTCCGGCGCAGCTGTAGAGAAATACGGATTAAAGCCCTTGGCTAAAATCACTGGCTATGCCGCTGGTGGCATGGCACCTGAATGGGTGATGATGGCGCCTAAGGCTGCTGTCGAAAATCTAGAAAAAGTAACAGGTACTTCACGTCACGACTACGATCTGTTCGAAATTAATGAGGCGTTTTCGTCTGGCGCATGTGCGCTCGCTAAAACCTTAGAGATTGACGCCGATAAAATTAACGTCAACGGTGGTGCAATCGCCATAGGTCACCCGATTGGTGGCAGTGGTGCTCGTATCCTCACAACTTTAATCTACGCACTCAAGCAGCGCGGATTAAAAACCGGAGTAGCAACTCTTTGTCTGGGTGGCGGCAATGCCGTAGCCACAGCAATCGAACTCGTCGATTAATAAAATAATGTCACAAGCAATTAAAGTAGCAGTCATCGGTGCCGGAACCATGGGTAACGGCATCGCCCAAACATACGCAGCCAATGGCCACAGCGTCACCTTGGTAGATATGTCTCAAGAGGGTCTAGACCGCGGTTTAGGCGCCATCCGTAAATCGCTTGACCGCTTTGTTAAGAAAGAAAAAATTAGCCAAGAGCAGTCTGATGCCATCATGCAGCGCGTCGGTGGTTCAACTGATTTAGCATCAGCGGTCTCAGATGTAGATATGGTTATTGAGGCAGTCTTCGAAAAAGAAGAGGTCAAGAAAGAGGTCTTTGTACAGCTTGATAAGCACGCTCCTGCAAATGCAATCTTGGCGACTAACACCTCATCGATCTCTATTACAGCTATCGCAAGTGTTACTAGCCGTCCAGAGTCGGTGGTGGGTATGCACTTTATGAACCCAGTGCCGTTAATGAAATTAGTAGAACTCATCAAGGGTGAAAAGACTTCTGCCGAAGTCGTAGCACGCACTAAAGAAATTGCCGAAGGTCTAGGCAAGACAGTAGGTGTTTCCGAAGACTACGCCGGTTTTGTTTCTAACCGTATCCTTATGCCGATGATCAATGAAGCGGCGTTTACGCTTTACGAAGGTATTGCTACTCGCGAAGACATCGACATTATCATCAAGCTAGGCATGAATCACCCAATGGGCCCGTTAGCTCTTGCTGATTTCATCGGTATAGATGTTTGCGTAAACATCTTAGATTATATGTACGAGCAGTTTGGTGACCCGAAGTTTAGGTGTGCACCCAATATGCGGCGCATGGTCGAAGCCGGTAAGCTTGGCCGCAAGTCAGGCGAAGGCTTTTACGCTTACTAATTAACGGTCGTCTTCTTGACCGGCGTAGCCCAGCGAGTTCAATGCAGCTTGCTGGGCTGCACTCGTTTTGGCGTTAGTTTGACGTGCAGCGTAAGTGTCATTTTCGAAGTAATCATCGATCAAACTGCGTAACTGGCTAGTCAGCTGTTGTTTATCAGCAATAAGGTTATGGTCTTCGCCATCTGCGAGATCGAATAACTTTACATCAATAGGCAGACTGTTGTCTGCTTGCCAGGCACCGATCCATTTGAGACCCTGCATGTCGCGCACCGCAATTTCTTTTTGGTCAACTGCAACATGCGGACGCGGTGCAATAGTCGCAGTGACTACTTGGCCATCAAAGGCGTCATCGCTAAATTCGATATTAGCATAATGAAGTAGCGTCGGTAGTACATCACATAACTGTGGTACGCCATCAATTTGTGCAGCGTTGATATTGCTAGCACTTAACATAAATGGCACGCGAATGTTTTCTTCATAGAGCGAGTTGGCGTGATCCATTAAACCATGCTCAGCAAATTGCTCGCCGTGATCGGCAGTAAGTAGTAGCACGTAGTCGCGTCCGCTGCTATCTAGCTTTGCGATGATTCTTTGCAGTTGACGGTCCACTTCAAGGACTTCTTCAAGATAAACTTGATGATAATAGCTTGCGGCTAAATCTGCACCAGGTGTCGCTTGTTGTACTTGATGTTGCACATCGCGCACCATCGAGACACTGATTTCTGCTGTAGTGCTCGGCAGGTAGCGACTGTCGATCTGTGGTGCGAGTGCTGCAGAAATAACTCCGCGCGCAGTTGCCGGCGGCGCGTAGTTGGTGTGCGGATCCATTAAATGAATGAACTGAAATAATGGAGTAGGCTTTGCATAGGCCGCATCTAGCTGCTGCAAGGCGATATCGGTGCAATGCTCGGCTAGAGATGTAGCTTTAAATTTGTGGCGGTAGTAAAGCTTTCGGAATAAGCGATTAGAGCGTGATGCTTGCAATAGCATGCTCAGCCAACTGTGCTGTGCTAAGTAATCTTCAGACATCATCGAGAGTCTAGCCAGGCCGATTGCTTCGTCACTAAAGACATCAAAGCCATAATGCATACCCGTTGCCGATGACAACAAAGCGTTACTAATCACCGCTGAAGTTTGAAATCCGGCGCGCGCAAAATAATCTGCGGCAAGTGGAATGCTCACATCTGGCAAATCGCGGTTTGAGCGCACGCCATGGCGCGTTGCCGATAAACCAGAGAGCATGCCCATGTGCCCAGGTAAAGTTTGGTTACTGCTCGATAAAGCGTAATCGGCCCACAGTGATTCTTGCCGTAATGTGCTAAGCGTTGGGAAATTCAAACCAAGCTGTTGCTGATCATATACGGCATCCGCACGTAAAGTATCTACGGATATCAAAATTACATCTGGGGCTTGCGCATTCGTTTTTGCGACATCAAGCGGGGCAAGTGGATGCGCCGGTAGCTCGTGCGGAATCATAAAGCTAGTCAGCATTAGGACCGTCATCACTAGGCTGCCAATGCCGCATAACTTTGTAGAGGGCTGTTTGATTGGACACACAAAAACAACCGCTACCAATAAAAGTATAAATACCAAATGCACATATGGGAACGGGATAAAGGAGTGCAGTAATGGCATAGCGCCGACTACTAAGCCCATGCCAAAAGCCGCGCGCCGGAAAACAGCGTGGTGCATGAAGGATATGAGAAGCAAGGCGATGCATCCGCAAATAAGCCATGCCCCAAGTAGGTTGAAGCTGATGGTCGCGGCCAAGATGGATACTCCGGTGGAGGCAGATAGCAAGAGTCCATCCAGAATTGCTATTAAGCCACTTCCGAAGAAGAGGGGCAATACGGATGAGGGATGCGACGATGACATGCCTATATGTTACCCTGCACCGCAAGTAATTTTACGAAACTGAAAACAGTAGTCTCATAGCGTCCGAAATAGGGTAAAATATAGGTCCCTTAACAGGTTGAATAATGGATTTTGCTCTCACAGAAGAACACTTAATGATTCGTGATTCGGCGCGTGAATTCGCCGAACGCAGCTTGCGTCCTAATGCTGCTCGGCTAGACGCGACTGAAACTTTTCCCGTCGATGCAATAAAAGAAGCAGCCGAGCATGGCTTTTTGGGGCTTACAGTGCCCGAAGAGTATGGTGGAGCAGGTCTCGGAAACTTACATGCAGCGATTCTTCTCGAAGAAATCAATGCTGCTGACCCTAGTGTAGGCGTCACCATTTCAGTGCATATGTCGCTGTTTTGTTCGATGCTTGCCAAGCATGGTAGCGATTTCCAAAAAGAAAAATATTTGCCCAAGCTTGCAACGGGCGAACTACTTGGCGCCTACTGCCTCACCGAGCCCAATGCGGGCTCTGATGCTGCTGCTGTTGCGACTAGGGCCGAAAAGGTTGACGGTGGCTATAAGTTGACGGGCACAAAGTCATGGATTACCAGCGGCACGCATGCTGGTCTGTTCGTGGTATATGCTATTACTGATCCTGCGGCGCGTAAAGGCGCGGGCATGTCAGCATTCATTATCGAAGCCGATTCTGATGGCTTAGCAGTAGGCAAGAAAGAAATAAAAATGGGATTGCGCGCAAGCTCAACAACCGAAATTATTCTTAATGATGTCTTCGTCCCAGAAGAAAACCTACTTGGCGAAATCAACCGAGGCTTTCCTCTTGCGCTTGATACGCTTGATGGCGGACGCATTGGTATTGGCGCGCAGGCTGTAGGTATTCATCGTGCCTGCCTTGAGGCATCCGTAAAGTATGCCGCAGAACGCGAACAATTCGGGCAGCCGATTAATCGTTTTCAAGCGGTGGCATTTATGCTTGCAGATATGGCGACAGAGCTTGAGGCGTCACGTTTGTTGGTGCACCGCGCAGCATGGTTACGCGACAACAATCTAGCGTGTACTAAAGAATGCTCAATGGCTAAGTTGTTCTCATCGCGAGCATGTAATAAGGCTGCCCAAGATGCCGTGCAGATTCACGGTGGCGCTGGCTACACTAAAGAATTCGATGTCGAACGGTATTTCCGTGACGCACGTATAACCGAAATCTACGAGGGCGTCACCGACGTTCAGCGTATCGTTATCTCTCGTAACCTATAAAACAATGAGTGACCTAGTAACCAATTTTGATTTAAGCGAAGAGCAAGAAATGATTCGCGACACTGTGCGTCAGTACTCTAGAGAGCATATCGCTCCAGGTGCAGCGCATGCCGACGAGCATAAGAAGTTCAATGAAGAAGCATGGGCCGGTATGGTCGAACTATGTTTACCAGGCTTGCCTTTTCCTGAAGAATGGGGCGGTGCTGGTTTTGACACACTGTCATACTGCATTGCTGTCGAAGAGATTTCGCGTGTGTGTGGCTCGATGGGGCTTACCTTGGCAGCGCACGTGTCATTAGGCACTTGGCCGATCTATGCCTTTGGTTCACAGGCTCTGAAAGATCGCTATTTACCAGGCTTGTGCTCCGGAGAATTCATGGGGGCGTATGGCCTAACCGAACCCGGTGCGGGTTCCGACTCTGCGGGTACGCAGACCACCGCCGTATTAGATGGTGATGAATACATCGTCAACGGCGCCAAGTGTTTCATCACTAATGGTAATTACTCGAAGAGTTTTGTTATTACGGTGCAAACCAATGCCGAATTAGGTTCTAAGGGCATCATGGCGATGGTTATCGATCGTGACCAGCCTGGGTTCTCTATCGAGCCCGGTGAAGAAAAACTCGGCATGCGCGGTTCGGATTGGGTGAACTTGGTGTTCCAAGATTGTCGTGTTCCGGTCGACGCAGTGCTCGGTGAAGAAGGCGAAGGCTTTTCGACATTCATGAAAACTCTTGAAGGCGGACGCATTTCGATTGCTGCACTTTCATTAGGTATTGCACAAGGTGCGCTTGATCAAGCCATTGCCTACTCAAGCGAGCGCGAACAGTTTGGTAAAGCATTGAACAGGCACCAAGCCGTAGCCTTTAAGCTTGCCGACATGGAGACCGAAATACAGGCCGCGCGCCACATGGTATATCATGCCGCGCGTCTCAAAGATTCCGGTCGTGAATACGGTGCACCGGCAGCAGCAGCTAAGTACTACGCTTCAGAAGTGGCAATGCGCGCTACATACGAGGCTATCCAAATCTTTGGTGGTAATGGCTATTCACGCGAATATCCGGTTGAACGGATGTATCGTGACGCAAAGTTATGCGTGATTGGCGAAGGTACTTCTGAAATTCAAAAGATCATTATCTCACGTGATTTACTTAAGCGCTTTGCCGCTACAAATGGTTAACTAATGGTCGGTACTCACTTCAGCGCACGCCAAGCCCAACTGGGTCAATTTAAAATTAGTGCGCTACGTGATGCCGCTTTTGCACTTGATGGTGGAGCGATGTTTGGCGTAGTGCCGCGCCAGCTGTGGCAAAAGCTTACGCCAGTTTTTGACGACAACACCATCCCTTGTGCCACAACACCGTTTTTGATCGAAGACGGCGAGAATATCATCGTCGTTGAAACAGGTCTTGGCCGTCGCTGGAATGAAAAGCAACAAGCGATGTTCCATATTGATTACAGTCAAGGGCATTGCCTGGCAGAATCGCTGACGGAAGCCGGAGTAAATCCTGAAGACGTAACGCATTGTTTGCTAAGTCACGCTCACTGGGATCACGCCGGTGCTGCATGCGACGTAAATGGTAAGCCGATGTTTCCGAATGCCGAGTATTGGTTGTCCGAGTCAGAACTCGCAGCAACTCTAGTACCGGACCATATGCGTCGTGCAAGTTATCGCCGTGATGATATACAGCCGTTAATTGACGCCGGTTTGTTGCACACTTTTAAAGATCAGCAGCAGGTTCTACCTGGTGTCAAGATGCAATTGCTTGGCGGGCACTCGGAAGGTTTAACTCTGATCACTTTCGAATCAGAAGGGCAGACCGCAGCCTTCTGGACAGATTTTGTGCCAACGCGTAATCATGTGCATTTGCCTTTCATTATGGCTTACGACATGGACGCAAGCCACTCCTATGAAATTCGTAAAGAATATATTCCGCGCGCCTTTGACGAACAATGGTTGTGCATGTTATATCACGACCCCGTCTCGCCATTAGGGCGTTTTACTTTTGACGGGAAGAAGTATGGCTTTGCAGCGCTAAAATCAGACCAGCAAGGCTAAGGCTGGCGACGATGATGCGCGTGTAGTTACCACTACTTAAATCGCCGAAAGCCCACGCGTCGGTTAGCATGCGTCCCCATGATGCTTGTTGGTGTACACCGACTCCGAGAAATGAAAGTACCGTTTCGGCTTTTATGGCGTACATAAAGTGCAAGAAAAATTGAGTCGCAAGAATGGGTTTGAGGCACGGAAAAATATGGCGCACTGCAATCGATGGCGTAGAAGAACCGATGCTGCGCGCGGCGTCCACATGCGGCTGGTTGCGCAAATTAAGTACTTCAGCATGCACCAGCCGGTATACACCTACCCACGACACTAAGCCGACGGCGAAAAACACCGCGCTAATGCCGCCGCCCATGCCGTAACTAAGGATCAGTACCAATAGAATGCCAGGGATGGCTGCGACACTGGTCGCCATCCATAAAATGAATGCTGCCACCGCGCCACCATACCAAGCACTGATGAACCCAAGTAGGCTGCCGATAAAAACAGAAGTGATGGCGGCGATGCTACCGATAATCAACGCAACCTTTGAGCCATGCGCCGCTGATTGCCAAACGCTGCTGTGCCCGCGGTAAAAGTCGTTATTGATTTCAATAGGGATGGCGCCACTTGCTGCCACTAATGCGACAACAATATAAAAGGCGAGTGCAATGCGTGCGTACTTCATTACTCGTGCCCCTCACTTCGCTGGCGTGGATCTAATCGACGTGCGACATAGGTCGCTAAAAACTGCGTGAATAAAAATGCAATCGCGATGACGAAAGTAATCGCGCGCAGCATATTACTATCGTGATTATGGATCGCTTCAACTACGCTAATACCTAGGCCAGGGATATTAAAAATAGATTCTATAAGTAGCGAGCCCAAAACTAAGAAGGGCAAGTTTAGAGCGACGTGTTGTGCCAATGGTCCGGCAAGAGTCGGCAACAAATGCTTACGCCAAATACGCTGTTGGCTAATGCCTTGCGCACGTGCTGCGAGCATGAATGGCTGGCGCATGCGCTCGTCGATGAAACTACGCATCAGCAGGTACTCTGGCCAGATGCCGACAAATGCAGTGATCAGGACGGGCAGCACTAACAGGGGCAATACCGGCGAGCTAAACGGTCGTAAAGGCGCCCATGCTAGATCAACAACCACCGCTTGGCGGATTAGGAAGATCCAGAGTAATGCCGGCACGGCCATGCACAGCACAGCAATGATGTTGAGCCACTTCGCTGTACGTCGCCGACGTTGAACAGCGGCCGCCATGAAGAAGGCGCCAACGAATATAATAATAAATGCCGGAGCCGCGATGGATAGCGAGCGTAGTCCGCGTTGCCACAGAGTATGGGTAATTGGGCGCGAGTTATAGTCTTGACCAAAGTCTAAACGCAACAACTTACTGAAACCGTGGATGTAGCGCGTGGCTAAAGGTATTGCTTCAACAATACTCGCTTGATAGACATGCTGACTTTCGACTTCAACTTTGTGACCTAAAAACGCTAACCCAATATGGGCGTACGGTGTTTCCGAATAGTTTTCGTTAACTTCAGCGCTGACGCGGACCGCACCTTGAGGGCTGCTGTCGTTAATCGCCGCTACTAACTCAGCAAGCGTTGCCGTGGCAGCTGTTTCGAAAACGACAGCCTCGCCACTACGTACCTGAAAATTCGGCTGCATGCTCGCAGTGTAGTTTTGTTGGCTGCTGCCATCGATGCGAAAGGACCAAGCCTGTTGCTGACTACTGCTTATGTGCCCGAGACGTTTAGCCGCGCTGAGTAACACCGAACGGTCGCTACTGAAATTAGTTTCACGCCCCAAAGGGTCGCCGAAAACCGGTGACTGTAATGCTAGAAAAATAATTAAGTCAACACCGGCAATAATTGCTAATGCCGTTAATAGTTTTTGTAAAACTAACTTAATCATTGGCCAACTGATAAAACTTGCAAGGCATTAAGTCGAAAGGCCGCATCTTAAAATTTGTAATACGTCGGCTAGCTAAAACCCACGACTGGCGGTGCTCAATCGGCATTGCCGGACACTCGCTATATAAAATGGCGTCAAGCTGTGCCTCTAGAATCTGCCGCCGCTGTGGATCTCTACATAAAGCTAACTGCTGCAGCAACTCGTCAAACTCTGAGTTGTTGAAATGGCTAAGGTTAATCTCAGTGCCCTCATTAGCACTACTGAAAGTATTGTAAATCAGGCTACTATCAGGCCAGTCGAGGCTCCAGTTGCGTACAAATATTTGCGCCTCGGCATTCACTGCGCGCTGCACTTGCTGCGCATAAGGAACGGCAACCAGCTTGCACTCGATACCGATTTTCTTTAAGGCTACGGCATATATTTCGCCGAGTGCGATGCTTAGTGGGTTGGTGCCGAATAACACAAATTCAACGCTAGGTAGCGTATGCGTATCGTAATAGCCGGCATCTTTTAGTATTTCACGCGCTTGTTCTAAACTGTCGTGCCACGGATACACTTGATGTGCTGCTCCAACGTTCGGCGGGATGAACGCGCTAGCAGTGATAGTGGGTAGGCGTTGATAAAGTAAATCTTGCCATTGCTGTCTCGGAAATGCCAAAGCCAAAGCGTGACGTAACTGTCGGCGACGCTGATTGCCTAGTGCATCATTAGCGATATTACCGATTTCTCTGTCGCGCATATTAAAACACAGCATGCTAATGTCGGAGCGTGGATAATCTGCAATACTCATGCCAGCGTCGATGAACTCTTGTTTCAACTCTCCGGCATCATTTATGAAATGCTCGGCACTTGAATGTGAGAGTGTGAGGCGATCGCTAGCGCCACGCTTGAACAATTCGATAGTGGTTTGCTCGTCGCGCACTACTTGAAAATTAATACCGTGCGCTGTGAGCAAGCTCGGGTCGCGCCAATCTTCGGTGCGCGCCAATACAACTTCTTGCCCAGGAGTGAAGTTCTGTAAGTGAAATACTGCACTGCCAACCGGCTGGTCACGCATACCACGCTGCGTTTGCTGAGCGGCTTCTGGTGGATATACAGCAAAATAAGACATCGCCAAACGGTTGGCAAACCATGGGTCACTATACTGCAAGCGAACCCGTAAGTGATGATCATCGACGACTTGGATGCCTTCAATACCGTCGCGCAGCGCAGCATCGAAAGCCGCCTGTGCCATTTGCTCATCCGCATCAGCTGTTGCCTCGTGGAAGTCTTGAATGCCTGCAAAAACATGCTCCATTGCCCAAAAACCGTCGGCGTTATTACGCACATCTGCTTGACGCAACCAACAGTACAAGACATCATTAGCAGTAACTAGCCGCCGCTGCTTTTCAAATAATGGCGGGGTGAAAGGGTCAAAAAACTCAGCGTCTTGCCGTAAATAAATATCCCACTGCAAACCGTCGTCAGAGACTTGATAACGCTCAGCCAATAGCGGTACCACGTCAGAGCCATCGGTCGCGTAGTCGTACTCAAATAAGCATTCAATGATTTGCCGCTGCAATACCGCATTAACAAGGTTGGCCGACTTAATCGGGTCGAAGGACGCCGGCTCGGAACGCAGAGCATAATGTAAAAAGTTATTAGATGACGTTGCGTCATCCGTCGAGCAAGAGCTCGTAATAACTAACAGCACAACGCTAACAATTTTTATCATTCCATTAATTCGGCAAGAATTCCGATGTGCCTATCACCGACGCGGGTGGCGATAAAGGTGCAATGCTTGTCGCCATAAGATTTAGGCAAGAAGCGTTTAGTTATAGATGCCGGCGACTCGGAGATACCGCGCTTGCGCACCTGGATGCTTTTAACTTTATGTTCGCGCATGAGTACGCGCACTTTGCGTGGATCAAAAGCCTCTACACCTAACACCTTTAAACAGCTAAGGAATGGGTTAGATAGCTGCTTACTGCCGGTCAGATACCCAATATGTGGGTCGATATTCTTTAAATCTAGCTCGGCGGCTAGCTTGCCTACTAAGCCAGCACGCACTAGCGCTGGATTTGGATCAAAGATATAGCTTCCTATCTCGTCAGCGGTTTCGGCCTGCGCTTGTTCATCGCCGTAATAGGTGTCGGCATCAGGCAAAATAGTTGCACGGCGCTCAACTGCGGTTGCCAACTTCCCGTACCAAAAAACCATTTCTTTTGCTTCACCGCGATAAGAGATGATTTCTATTTCATCTGGTTTTGGGAACAGCTCTAGTAATATTTTTACGTCTGTTGCTGGCGATAACTTTAAGCAAGCAGCTGAATGTGAATTTATGATTTCAGATATTTTATCTGGAGAGGGCGACCACTGTTCAGGGTTGATAATACGCTTTGATCCTTTACGTCGTGCTGGGTCGAGCATAATTGGACCATCGCCTAAATCGGTCTCGGTACTGTCAGCGCAGTGCACTGTAAGTTTGTCTGCGACACCACAAACTTCGGCATTTTTAGTTGCGAAGATAGTGGTGATCTCATTGATGTCGTAAGCGTCTACTTCAATGCCGGCCTGTGCCATGATGATTGCGTCAGATCCGCAACCACAGCAAGCGTCGATTACTTTTGTGAACCCAGCATCGAGAAAGCGTTGGGTACGATATCTCGCCACTGGGTGACTAGAAGCCTGTTCAAGTAAGGCCTTGGTAAAGAACATGTCCTGCCCAAGTTCGAATTTATGCGCACCACGCTGCCGAAGACCGCGTAGATCCATCATGGCACCGGCTATTTTTTTGCCGTGCATGCCTACGAAATTTTCTGTTACTCTTAAATCAGGATCAGTAGAATGGCGAAACATCTCTAGCGACAGTACAACATCGTCAGAGACGAGTGCCTGCGCAGTTTTTACATCAAGACGTACGGCCATATACTTTTTCTAGTTTAAAACGAGGTACCGATAGTTATGTCCCAGCGGCTATCTGTAGTCTCAGAACCTGCGGATGGGAAGGCATCATAAGAGATGTTGTTAGCTAGCTGTAGATACCAGTCAGTGTTGAGCGAATAACGCAGGCTAAGATCTTGCCCATAAGTTTCAATGTCGCTGCTGCTTAAAAATTCAGAAGAACTGATAAGCAGTAAATTATCGCTAGCCGGCCATTTTAAATGAAAGGCCAGGCGCCCAACCGTAGCTTCGGAGGCAGCACTGACTTTTTCCTCATCAACATATGAAGCCCCGATCTCGACATTAAAATTAAGTGCTTTGCCAAGCAACATGTAATATCCGAAACCCGCACCTAAGTTATTGCGACTCAACAAACCCGTTGGCTCATCTTGGCGCGTAGCAATGTTTGTCCAGACATAGGTTTCCTTGTCTGCGGAAAGGAAAAAGTTGTACTGTAAGTTTGAACGATAAAGTCGTGAACTAGTCGTAGCGATATCGGTCGCCTGGTCGGTGTCACGTACAGCCTGATAATGCAGACCAAAATCAAATTTATGTACATTTACGACGTAGTTTAAACCTAAATTTAGAGCACTATTGGCGGATTCGGTGTTACCGCTAATTAATGTTATGCCTAAGTCGGCGCTGCCACTGAGCTTAGACTCGCTGTCGTCCGCAGGGGATGTTTGAGGAAAGAGGCTTAAAAGCAGTAATGTAGAGAGGGTCGTCAACATAAGAGCTATTTTAAGGCAAAAGGCTACAGTAAACAGAGAAAAACTCCGAAAAGGGGCATGTCCTTGGCATTTCGACCTATTAAAAATAATTCACGTAGCGCCAAATCATTTGTGGTGCGACGTGGAATTAGTTTTGCACTGCAAATTGCAGCGCTCGCAACAGCAGTAACCTGGCTAGTCGTGCAACTAAGCGCACGCGCAATCGAGATAGAACAGCAGCATGCATTTGGTATTGATATCACCATAATTAGTTGTCTCTTTGCCGCAATTGTTGGCGGGGTATCCTTTGTCTACATCAATTCTGCAATGCGCGGCTTTGATGGCATCCATGGTTTGCTTGAGAAAATGCGCCAGGGAAATTATTATGCGCGTACAGAGCAAGTAGGTTGCTCACAGATGCGACACACGATAGGCCACTTTCACGAAGCACTCAATCAAATGACTGCTACGGATGCCGATGAGCGTAAAGGTTTTGTTGAAATGGCCATCGCCCTAAGCTCCATTCTTGAAGACAATGGTAATAATGCTAGCGGGCACAGTCAGCGTGTTGCTATCTATGCGGTCGAGATCGGCGAGTATCTAGGCTTTGACTGTGAACGTATGGAGGCCTTGCGCGTCGGCGCTTTACTGCATGACATCGGTAGCATGGTGGTGCTCGATCGATCTTCACTGCAAAATGGAGATTTCGATAGCAAAGAACAACTTATGGCCGCGCAGAGCCATTCCTTTGTTGGAGACCGAATTCTGGCATCGTTGCCTGGCATGAAGGACGTAGCAGATGTTGTGCGTTCACATCAAGAGCGCTGGGATGGCCGCGGATATCCCAGGGGGTTATCTGGCGATTTTATACCCCTCGAAGGACGTATCGTGGCGATTGCTGATGCCTACGATTCTATGATTAGTAATCCTAAATATGCCGAAGCTATGCCGATGGAAAGAGCATTGTGCGCTATTGAAAATGCCGGTGGCAGCAGTTTTGACCCTTCTTTGACGAAGGTATTCGCAAAAATGAAGCGTAGTGGCTATGGCCATTCTGCTCCACGGACGAAAAAGGTTGACCATAAGCCCCTGCAGAGAGAAACTATGGGGAGCTAGGAATGGCCTCCCCATATGTTTAAAGAAAACCGCAAACGATTTTTCGCGCAGATGCAAGATGGTGACACCGCCATTTTTACCGGTGCTAGCCACGTAACCCGCAATAACGATGTCGATTTCCGCTTTCGGCAATCATCATCGTTCTGGTATTTGACCGGATGCCACGAAGCCGACGCCTCTCTGATTTTGACTAAAGGCATAGAAGGTGTAGCAGAAGAGTGCTTATTTGTCTTGCCAAAAGACCCGTTGCAGGAGACTTGGCACGGACGCCGCTTAGGCGCAGAAGGAGCCATGGAAAAGTTGTGTTTTGCGCATGCCGAAGTTAACGATGAGTTTGAAGATGCCGCAGTGTATGCCATCTCTTTGTCGAAACGTTTATGGCATGCCGTCGGTGAAAATGACGGACTCGATGGCTT
>JBLINB010000009.1:0-47338 GCA_047638975.1 Myxococcota bacterium | reverse complement strand
GGATCGGTCTCGAATTATTCAGTGCCGATGGTAGCGGACAAGTCACTTTGGTAGAAAAATTACCGCGTGGCGAATGGCTGGTAGAATTGGCTAGTGGCGAGTGGTCTGATTTTTTGACTAAACACGGGCGTCCACCGTTGCCGCCATATATCCGTCGCATGCGTAGTTCAGACAGTGACGACGAAATACAGCAGTCTGATTTTCAGCGTTACCAAACAATTTGGGCGAAGCATAATGGCTCGGTTGCCGCGCCAACTGCAAGTTTGCATTTTGATGAAGATATGCTGCAGCAGTTATTACAGCAACAGGTCGGCATCGAATATCTTAGCTTGCATGTTGGGCAAGGCACGTTCTTACCTGTAAGTTGCGAGCGCGTTGAGGACCACCCTATACACAGCGAATTATTTGAAGTCGGCGACAAGTTGGCGCAACAGATAGAGAAAGTCCGCGCTAACGGTGGGCGCATCTTTGCCGGTGGCACCACCGTTTGCCGCGCTCTAGAAGCATGGGCGGCGGGCCACGCCCATGAAACAGACTTAATGATTTTGCCAGGGCATAAATTTAAAGTTGTAGACGCTTTGCTGACGAACTTTCATACTCCGCGTTCAACGTTGCTGGCATTGGTGGCCGCTTTGGCACAACAGCATGGCGCCGCTGATGGCCTTAAATTCGTGAAGGAAGTTTATGTCGACGCCATCGCTGAGCATTACCGTTTCTATAGCTATGGTGACGCGTCGTTGTGGATACCGAGCAAGTAGTCTTAATGCTTGGCGCGAAACATGCCGTAGTAGGCTACCGGAATTACAACTAAGGTAAACAAGGTCGAGGCTACCAAGCCGAAGATCAGCGCCCATGCCAAGCCCGAGAAAATCGGGTCGAGGGTAATCGGTAAGGCGCCAATTGCTGTGGTCAAAGCCGTCAGTACGATAGGTCGCATACGCACCAATCCAGAATTTGTAATCGCTTCTTTGAGCTCGAGGCCTTCGCTAACAGAATTTTGGATAAACTCGATGAGAACAATTGAGTTACGCACTACGATACCGCCGAGAGCGATCATCCCGATCATGGCGGTGGCGGTGAAAAACACCGGCGTCGCATATCCTCCAACCGGAACGTCGATCAAAGTGTTAAGTAGCCAGAAGCCTGGCATGATGCCAATCGCGGTCAGCGGAATAGCTGCCATAATAAGCAGTGGCATCATGAAACTACTGGTTTGTGCAACTAACAAAATGTAAATGCCAAGCAATGCGGCACCAAAAGCCAAACCCAAGTCGCGGAACACGCGCAAGGTGATTTGCCATTCGCCTTCTCCGGCCCAATTCACTTCGGCGTCACCGGGCAAGTCGTTGAAGCTAGTATCGCCAGACATCGCAAGCACTGCATCTACCGGAGAGCGTCCAGCCATTTCGCCTTGCACGAAAACAACGCGTTGCATATCTTTGTGGTAAATAGGCGTGTGGTGCTTGGTTTCGATGAAGTCGCCAAGCTCGCCAAGTGCAATTAATTCGCCTTGGTCACCGCGCACGCGTAATTCACTTAATTGATTTAAGTTGTCGCGCTGGTCGCGATTCAATTGCAGCAGTACCGGCAAAATTTGGCGCTCGCCTTGACGGTGTAATTGCGCAGCAGCTTGCCCGTTCATCGCGGTAGATAAGATTTGAGAAATCTGCTCAGCATGAATGCCATGCAAGGCAGCCTTTGTTTTATCTAGCTTAAATTCGAAGCGTGGACGTTGTTGCTCGACAGTATCGCTCAAATCAACAAGCCCCGGTTCTTGATCCATGCGTTGACGCACAATCGCCGCTGCTCCGACTAAGTCGTCATAGCTTGCATCAGCAGCACCAGTAATCTCAGCGACTACCGTAGAAAATACCGGCGGTCCTGGAGGGGATTCGACTAATGCAATCTCAGCGCCGCTGTTGGCAGCGATTGCGGTGAGCTCGTCGCGGATGCGCAGGCCGATAGCGTGCGATTGTTGTTGGCGCAAATCAGCATCAACCAAGTTTATACGGATGTCCGCATAGTGCGGTGCACTTCTAAAGAAGTAATGACGCACCAAGCCATTAAAATCTATGGGGCTGTAGAGCCCACTGTAAGAAGTGTAATTAGTGACTTCCGGAACAGTGTGCAAGTAATCTTCGAATTCACGCACTAAGGCATCGGTGCCTTCAAGGGCAGTGCCTTCGGGCATATTGATAACAATTTGCAATTCATTCTTATTCGCGAACGGCAGCAACTTCATTGGCACGCGTCCGGTAACAGCGAGTATTCCTGAACCGGCCATTAATGCCAGCACCAAAGCGAACAACCCCCAACGGCGGCTGCGCGTCTTTAAGAAATAGTTAATGAAAGACTTATATTTAGCCTGAGTTTTTGAAAGAGTTTTCTGTGTGCTACTTTCATTAGCTTGTTGGGTATGTCCGCCGTCTACACCTTTCTTGCGCAGCAGTTTGTATGCAGCCCACGGCACAATCGTTAAGGCGGCGATTGTCGAGAAAGTTACAGTTAATGGCACAGTGCCAGCCATTGGTCCCATGTAAGGGCCCATCATGCCGGTAATAAAAAACAACGGCAAGAAAGAAACGATAACCGTTAGCGTCGACATAATAACCGGCGGCAGCACTTCGCCGACGGCGTCGAGAGTGGCGCGGCGTCCATCGCGTAGGCAGCGTAATATATGACGCTGAATATTGTCGACATTCGTAATCGGGTCGTCTACCACTAGGCCTAAAGTTAAAATCAAGGCGAAGAGGGTTACTCGGTTAATGGTGTATCCGAGTAGTAGGTTGGTGAAGAGTGCCAGCGAAAAAGATATCGGCACGGCAAGAGCCACGATGAGTCCTTCGCGCCATCCAAGAGTGAACATCAACAAACCAATCACTGAGATCATCGCAAAAACTAATGAAAAAAGTAAATCGTCAACTTTGCCGTCGGCGGTAATACCAGAATCACGCGTTACTAAATAACTTACATGCTCAGGAAGAATTTCTTCGGCGATGACCGCCATCCGCTCGCGAACGTTACTTGCAACATTCACAGCATTGGTGCCTTTCTTCTTGGAAACAGCAATCGTTACTGCAGAGTACTCGTCATCTATTTCGCCAGCCGCTAAACTCGCTGGACCGAAGCCGAGTCTGGTGTAAGTGCTTACTTCGCTAGCACCATCGTGGATGTCAGCAATTTCGCTTAAGAAGATGGCGCGCCCGTCGACCTGTGCTACAACGTGTTGCTGTAAATCTTCGACGCTCACTAACAGTGAGTTATGGTCAAGTTTTGTTGCCCGACCATTATTCAGTACGCTACCAGCCGGTGCCGCACTATCACTAGCTGCTAGCGAGCGCTGCACATCATTGATGGTTAAGCCATAGGATGCTAACGCACTTATGTTTGGCTCAATTCTTATCACTTGTGAACGGCCACCAAATATTTGTGTGCCCGACACATTACTGATGATGTCAAGTTGAGCTTGCACCTCTTCAGCAACGCGACGTAATTCAAAGTCGTCAAGTACCGAAGAGTACAGAGCAAAGTTTAGAATCGGTACATCGTCAATTTCTATGGGCTTAACAATATAGCTTGCTACTTGCGGCGTAACTTGATCGAGATTAGTGCTGAGACTATTGTGGATTTTCAGTAATGAATCTTCGCGGTCTTCACCTACATAAAAACGCACAGTCACGACTGCTCGGTCGTGCTGAGATACCGAATAGACGTGTTCAACGCCATCTATTTGCCATAATAAACGCTCTAACGGAGTCGTTACTAACGATTCAATTTCGCTTGGACTAGCCCCAGGTACCATCACATGCACATCAGCCATCGGCACTACAATCTGCGGTTCCTCTTCGCGCGGCGTCAAGATAATGGCTGCCGCACCAAGCAGTAGCGCGGACACTGCAAACAAGATTGCCATGTGCCCTGATAAGAACACGTTTACAATATCCGCAATGGCTCCTGAAGCTTTGGTGCGCTGGTGGCCGGCGTTACTCATTGTCTAATCCGATTAAGTCTCCTGGCTTTATGCCAGCTACTATTTCGACTTGGCCGTTAAGTTGTTCGCGCGTACGTACGTTTCTCCAGCGCCAAGCATCTCCGACTTTCACTTTTAGAGATTTCAATTGGCCAATGGTGCGCAGGGCACTCGAAGGAACGAGTAAAGCCTGGCGTTGGTTGACGGCTACTGCAAAGTCGCCGCGCATCCCAGGACGTAAGTTTTTATCGTCATTAACCAATGCCGTAATCTCAAAGCTATGTACTTGAAGATTTACGTTTGGACTAACGCTAATGATTCGCGCCAAGTGGCGGCCGTTCACTGTATCTATACTGATCTCGTCGTTGACTTGCAAACTCGCCCCTAAACTTTCACGCAGTGCACCTTTGAATTCGATACTCTCTTCAGAATCAAGTAGCAATATTGTTTTGCCAGGCATCGCTAAATCACCGGCATCGGCGAGGCGACCATGGACGACGCCATCAATCGGACTGACTATTTGGTAATATCCCAAATTGGTTTGTGCCTGCTCTAGTTGATGGCGTGCTATTTGTGCTTGCGCCATGTTGCCTTGATGCAATGTGATTATTTGATCAAACTGTTGTTGAGTTGCAGCTTGTTGCATCATCAAAGATTCAGTCCGGGATAAATCTTTTGCGCTTAAATCACTAGCCGTTTGCGCAGCGGCAACAGCCGCGCGCGCTTGCAGTAGAGTTGATTCGGCGTCACGTGCATCAATGCTAAGCAATACGTCGCCAGTACTCACTTTGTCGCCGACATTAACTGCGACATCCGTAATGGTTGCCGACACACGCGGCGCAAGTTGCACCGAAGTCTTGGCCACGAAATAACCATTAACACTGGCATAGTCGAAGACTGGCGTTTTCTCTACTAATAAAGTTTGCGTTGGCGCAGCAACCAAAGAGGCGTAGTTTAGCTTTTGAGGCTGCACTAAATCGCTTTTGCTATTAAACAGAGAAACAAGGATGACAACGACAATGATTGCAGCGATGATTTTGATTAAGATGGATTTCATTATTAGATATTAATAAAGTTACTGGTTGCGCGGGTGAGCTCGATTTGGGCAGATTGCAAATCGAGATTGGCTTGGATGAGGCGTAGTTGTGCCCCGAAGTTCATTTGCTCTGCTTCTAAAAAGCGAGTCACTGTGGCCACGTTATTTTCGTATTGCACTTTAACTAATCGCAAACTTTCTGCTGCCTGAGCTATTCCGGCAGCGGCCACCTCAACGCGAGATTTAGCGCTGAGTAAGTTTGAGAAGGCATTACGTGTTTCATTTGCTACCTGGTTTTGCACCAAGCGTGCCGTTGACGTCGCTGCAGATAGTTGCGCGCGGGCTGCTAACTCGCGTGCCGATAGTGAGCCACCGTCGAGTAAGTTGAAATCGACCATGATGCCGATGGAATAGTTCAAGTCGGAATCGTCGTAGCCTAACTCTTGTTGATCGACCCAACCTTGCCCAAATAAATTAACTTGTGGAGCACTGCTCGCCGTCACCTGCTGCACATTTAACTTGGCAATCATTGCTGCCATGGTCGCGCTTTGAAATTCAGGACGCTTCAGTTGAGCTAATTTAACGGCAACTTGGCTCGCCTCAGGTAACACGTCACAATACCTATTGCGCAAGTCATCACCACTAGTCGTGAGTTGCGGTAAGTCATCTGGGTCAATGTTTAGCAGCATCGCTAAAGCGGCTTTGAATGTTTGCAGAGCATATTCTGCTTGCAGCTTTGTGTCATGCGCTTCGCTGCGGCGTGCTTGTAGTGAGAGTAAGTCGCTGCGCAAAGTTGTGCCGGCCGCAATATGTTTCTGTACATCGTTGATTTGAGCATCGATTAAGACCATCGCTGCGATATTCACTTTGAGTTGTTGTTGCGCGCCTTCTATACCTAACAAGGTTTGTAAAGTAGTAGCGGTTAATTGTTGCTTCACCAAATCTTGCTGCAACTGCGACACATTAATCCCATGTTCAGCCATTTGCGCAGCGAGCTGATGGGCGCCACCCGCATACAGATTCATTCCCAACTCTAGCTTGGTCTCGAAATTGTCGAAACTTCCTGGCTCATTGAAATTGGTTCCGGGTTGAAAACTACGCGCGTCAATTGTTTTGAATAGATAAGCGGATGGTGCATCCGCTAGCATATATGAAAACTGAAAGTTAAGCTGCGGACGGAATGCCGATTCGCGCATTTTCAGTTGCGCTTGCGCCTGCGAAATAGCGGCTGCCGCTTGCGCCGCAGATGGGTTGCGCGCTAATACTTCACGGACGATGTCACTCGTTTTGATATCGCCTGTCTGGGCGGTATTTCTTTTAGCCGTAGTTGCTTCTGGCAATTCAAATCCGCTAGCAATCTCGGTGCTCGTCGCGTTAGACGAGCAGGCACCTGCAAGGATAAGGCTAATTGCAAGAAGAAGGTTTTTCATGGTCATTCTATTGGGGGCACGAAAACCGTAATAGTTCCCATAATTTTATTAAAATCTAAGAACGTGGTTTATGCCAGTTTCTTCCGCAGAATCTTCCTGCAGAAGTTGGCTGCAAGCAAATTAAACGCTACTAGCCCGCCTAGAAAGTGCCAGGTGTTTAAGTCAGCAAAGCCAAAAGCGTTTTTGCAAATAACCGTTGTCATCTGCCAGTCAGAGTTACTGTAGATCAGGCGTAGAGGCTCGATAGCCATAGTAACCGGATTAAACAAAACAGCATTGCTTAGCCAGCCCGGAAGTTGATCGAGCGAGTTGAAAGCGCTAGATAAAAAGATCATCGGTAAAGTGATAATCATAATCACCGCCAGCATCTCGAAGTGGCGCTTGAACATAAACGCCAAACCAAGGCTGAGCGAAGTGAATCCTAGAATGACCAGGCACAAAACCAGTAGGCCGAGCAAAACGCCGCTTAAACCGCCAGCAAAACTGACGCCAAGAACTGAGGTCGCCGCAACGATTACAAAACATTGCAACAAAGTCATTACCGAAATGTGGATGGCGCTAGCGAGTACGATGCTAAAGCGATCAGCAAGTGGCGCCGATCGAATGCGGTCGAGAAATCCCAATTCGCGGTCGAACAAAATAGGGACGCCAGCATTGAGCGAAGCGTTGAATGCAGTGAACAGTAAAGCACCCGGTGTAACGAAGGACAAGTAGTCGCCTTGCAGAACATCTCCCATAGAGTTTTTAAAGACTACTACAAACAAAGTCATCCAGATGATAGGTTGCATCAAACCACTGATCACCACGATAGGTCGGCGCTTGCTATGAATAAACCAACGCCAAGTTTGTGCGCGTGTTTCTTGCCAGAAATGTGATCCCATTTATTTAACCTCGCTGGTTGCAGCCAAATAAGCATCCGCCAAAGTAGGTCGGCGCATTGCTAGTGAGTGTAGTGTCAATCCTTTCTCCACGGCAGCTTCTCGCAAAAAATCGCTCCAGTTTCCGCCGTCTGCGGTCTTGGCACCCGTTGGCAAAGCTTTAGCATATTCAGCAAACTGTGGATTTTCAGGCATTACCTTGCCCGGTACTTCGGTAAATAAGCTTGCTAGAGTTGCTCTGTCTTCGCTGCGCGGGTGGGCAGAGATTGCTGCGCCGAGTATCCACTCGCCGAGATCGTCGGTTAAAACTTCGGGTGCATCAAAGCCACAAAGTTCGCCTTGGGACATGAGTACAGATTTGTCAGATAACACGCCAGCTTCTTCGAAGTCGTGCGTGGCTAGCAATATCGCGGTACCGTCTTGCTTTAATTCTAGTAGTAGTTTCCAGAGCTCACGGCGCGATTCATAGTCTAGCCCAGAAGAAGGTTCGTCAAGAATGAGTAGCGCTGGATTATGCATCAAGGACGCTGCCAAATCTAAACGACGTTTCATGCCGCCCGAATAAGTTTCAATCGCGCGGTGCGCAGCTTCAGTTAACTTAAAGCGCTCTAGTAATTCGTCTACTTTAGGAAGAATTTCGCTCTTCTTAAGGTGTACCAAGCCTGCTTGAAAGCGCATGAATTCGTGACCCGTTAAAACTTTATCTAGAGCCGAGTCCTGTCCGGCATATCCAAATTGTTGTCGGGCACTGCTCGGACTAGCCGCAACATCATGCGAACAAACAGTAATGCTACCGCTATCGAGAGTGTCGAGGGTGCTGATGCAGCGAATTAAGGTCGACTTGCCCGCACCGTTTGGCCCGAGTAGGCTAACAATTTGCGCGGCATCGACATTGAAAGAAACATCGTGCAGAGCCTGGATTTTATCGTAGGCCTTGCTCGCGTTTTCGATTGAAAGAGTAGTAGTCATTAGTAGCGATAGTCAATCAAGAGTAACATAAACAGAAGTGGTAAGTAGACAATTGAGGTGTAGAGCACGATGCGTGCGGTTTTTACTTCGCGGTTGCGGCGAAACATCAATGCCGTCGCTAAATATATTAGCGATAAACTAAGCGATCCATAAAAATAGAGTTCTTCAGTGAATTCAAACATGCTTGGCGCCATGCTCATCGGCACTAAGGCGAGAGCGTAATGAATAGCTTGGCGTCCGGCGATAACTCCGGTTTTGTCCACTCCGGGTAACATGCGTAGGCCACCATATTCGTAGTCGTCGCGGTACAGCCAGGCAATCGCAAAGAAGTGCGGCAATTGCCATAGAAATAAAATCAAAAACAAAATGCCAGCTAGTATGTCGAGGCCTTTACCAGCTGCGGCATAACCAATGAGCAAGGGCAACGCTCCAGGAACAGCGCCCACTAAAGTATTGAGCGGAGTAATACGCTTTAAAGGAGTATAGATGAAATCGTAGAGAACGATCATCAAGATAGCTAGCCAGGCGCTTAAGGGATTTAAGAAAATGGCCAACCAAGCGCAGCCAACTATCGCTAAAAACCACGCCGCTTTAGTGGCATCTGCTTTACTCACTCGGCCCGTTGGTAGTGGCCTGTTGCAAGTGCGCGGCATGCGTTTATCAATATCGATTTCGATAATTTGATTAATGATGGCCGCCGCGGTGCTGGTCATTGATAATCCGATTACTAGGTGCAATGCCATGAGCCACTCCCATTGACCATGGTTCGCGACCCACATACAAATCAATGCCGCAGTAGTCGCTAGCATCTGAATACGCATTTTCCCTAGCGCAATCCAGTCGCGCGGGCTTCCACTAAGCATCTTGTTTTACCTCTAGTCTAGTTTTTACTTCGTACCACACGGCCGTCATCTTTGCCAATACCAAGACGCCGCATAGTAGGTGGCCGGTAGCGATTAGCGACTGCACCATAAAGCGGGTGTCTTCGTCGGTTACATAAACCATTAATGGCCCAAGTAAGAATGCCCATGCCGCGGTGCCTAGAGCCAATTGCGTGCCTAGTAAATGTGCTAAGCCACGCGCATGTTTGCGCAATGGCGGGTGCTGCTTGATGCCGGTGTTGACTAAGTAAATAATAAACAGCACTACTACCGAAACCGTCACCGCAAGGATGAGGTGTCCATCAAAGGCCCCTTGCTTATGGCGTAAACTGGCGGCGCTAAATAAATTGGCGAACAACAGCAGCATGGCAAGCGACGTCCAGCGTTGTAATTGCGCTACTTTTTTTGCGGCAACCGGCGCGAAAGTCTCTGACCACTTCGGAGATGTTTTTAAACATAACACCACTAACATTGCCACCACTAATTGCGCCCCGAGAGCATGCAAAATGGCGATTAGGTAGTCATTCTCTAAGACGCGGCTAGCACCAAGTAATCCCTGACCAATGACCACTATCAATGAGGCCGTCGCTAAATTGCGGATATCTTTACTGACTAATTTACGCTTCACCCAAGTGTAGCCCGCTAGTAGCAAAATAATCAAACCGGTTAAGCTTGCGGCTTGACGGTGCGTGTGTTCAATCACAGAACCAACACCAAATGAGGCGGCAAGCTCGTCATAGAAAAAGTTAAATAGCGAGCCACTATTTATGTTCGGCCACGTTGGATAAGCCATGCCCACTTCGGCGCTAGTAATGGTGCCGCCGATGCCACAGGTTAAAGCTATCGTTACAAATAGTGCTGCTAAGCTTAAGCGTCGCAAGATGATCGAGGGGCTATTCATTGTTCTTGAGGATCGCTTTAGAAGCTGCGCCGCGCTCAATTAAATATTTGGTGTAATCACGTACATCATTGAAGTCGTCGCTACTTAAGTTATCGAAAGCACTCATTGCAGTACCGGCGATGCCATTACGCAATACCGTTTCGACATCACGCACCGCTCCGAGCAATAAGTTTTTAGGCGGCGGGTTAAACATATTTGCTGCCGGAGTCTGCGCTTGGCCATCTCCGCCGTGGCAATGCCGGCAATTGATGGCATACACTTGGCGTCCACGTATTAAGTTTGACGTGGCTAATAGTGAGCTTGCGGGGACGCGCGGTTGCGTAAAGGTGCCATACGATAATTCCAATTGTTGACGTGCGTCGACATCGCTAGAACTGGCGGCAACAAAAACAGGCTCGGAATCGGGGATGGTGAACTGACCTTGGGTGCTGCGCCACAATGCTGCGCAGCCAAGCGTTATCGCAAGTACGAAAAAGAACAGTTCGCGGAGTGACATTCTAGAAGCCCAGCGCGATGACTGACGATTCGGTGAAAACGTAAAGAATGAGGTAAATACTTACGCCAGTAATGGAAACGTATATCCATATCGGGAATAAAATTTTCGCCCATTTGCGATGCCTAACACGATTGTCCTTGAGGCCAGAACGAATAACTACGATAGCCAGAAAGGGCACGATCGCTGCCAGAATGGTGTGCGTGCCGAGCAAGATAAAGTATGGAATTTTCCCGTAATCGGGGCCGGCGTAGGCAACTGTAATCCCAAAATAAAAGTGATAGTAGAGATAGCTGCACAAGAAAACAGTTGAGCAGACAAAGGCCGCCAGCATGAACCTTTTGTGGTTCTTTTCGTTACCGGCCTGGATAAAAATCATGCCCACTGATAACAAGACAGCAGCCAATGCATTAAGACATGCATTGATGATGGGGTAGATGGTTGGGTCTTCTGGCATCTCGCCTATAGAATAACCATCTCGCATCGAATAAGCTTCTAATAATCACATGACACAGATACTGCTAATCGCTGTTGCCGGAGCACTCGGCACACTACTTCGCTTCGCCATTTTGCAAGCGACCAGTTCATGGAATACAGCTGGCTTTGCATGGGGCACGCTGCTCGCCAACGCCTTAGGCTGTCTACTGATTGGCGTAGTCCTTGGCGTCGGCAAAGAGCGCGAAATTTTAAGTCCAACTCTCATGAATGCGTTGACCATCGGCTTTCTCGGCGCCCTCACCACATTCTCGACATTTACAGCTGATACAGCGTTATTGTGGCGCGCCGACCAGATGCTTGCTGCGCTTGGATACGCCGTGGCGAACCTTGTAGCCGGGTTTGCGTTGTTCTACCTCGGCGGCTTTCTTTCACGCAGCATTTAGCTGCGCAGCGGCTTATGACCGTCCTTTTTGCGGCGCTCATTTAGCTCGTGCAGAGCGTGCTGATCACTGGCCAAGAACTTGATCAGTTGGCTATTCGAGACGCCGAATGCCTTGGCGGTGTCAGCGATATTGTCCTTATCGACGCGCAGACGGTCTAATACTTCGGCGAGCAGGGCCGGAAAATCGTCGTGGCTGACGCTGACCTTAATTTTTTGGCCCTTTAACCGCCTTAACCAAGCTTCGGACGGCTGAAATGCCTCCGGAACACATAAATCTTCGTCTCTGAGCTCGCTGCGGTGATGCAAGGCTAGCTTATGGCGCAGTCGATACAACGCCATCTTCTTGTTTTCTAGTTGGGAGCGCCTCTCGGTGCCCATCGCGGACACCCCCGTAGGCACATGCGTCACCCTGATGGCAGTAGCAACCCGGTTGCGATGCTGCCCACCAGGCCCTGTAGAGCGTGTGGCTTCGTACTTGACTTCTAATTCAAGCTTTTTGAGATCTTTTTGTGCGGGGTGCATGTATTTAGGTGATATTATCAAGCATTAGTATAAATATGCCGTAAAGTAGAGGGGACTCTTTAATCACATTAACCCATACTCCTCGATGATAATCAACCTCCTAGCTAGCGCTGTCCTTAGCGCACAGTCGCCTGCATTACCGCAGACAGACGCATTCCAGTACACTGACCTGGGTTTTGACCGGGCACTCTTCCAAGTATACGGCCTTGACATGCCGCAAGCAGAGGCCGTCCGTGTTAATGACGACTTGATTAGCAAGCAGGGTGTAATCCCATTGCCTACTGAAGGGTACGTCTTTTATGCTCGAGTAATCGTCGAGGCCGAATCTGCACCGCAAGTACAGAGTTTCGCTAATTACATAGGCGAATCGTCAGTTAGCGATTTAGCTGGTGCTCCTGGCTTCTACTTGGTGCACACCAACACGGTTAGACAGGCTCTTGAGATGGCAAATGGCCTTGACGCCTATTTCGGTGACGAAAATGTTTATCTCGATGCATCGCGCCCACTGTCGAATCGCGCGCTACCTAACGACCCTAGTTTCGGACTGCAGTGGCACTTGGTTAACACCATTATTCCGAATAATGACGTGAACATCGAAGGTGCCTGGAACGCTGGCTACACTGGCAGCGGTCAATGCGTAGGTATTATTGATGGCGGAGTGCAGACAGGGCATCCAGATTTGCAAGCAAACTATAACTCGACCGCTTCGATTTCTGGCGGTTCATCTTCTCACGGCACTTCGTGTGCAGGAGTTTCGTCCGCAGCAGCCAACAATGGCAATGGCGGAGTTGGCGCAGCATATGATTCGCAATGGTCCAACCTTTATTACGGTTCTTCGTCAACGACATCGAACTCTTTTGGTCATCGTAACGATATCAACGATATTAAGTCAAACTCATGGGGACCCTACGACGACGGCACTATCTCGTATATGTCCTCTGCCGAGCGCTCTGCATTAACGGCAGCAGTTAGCAGTGGACGTAATGGCCTCGGCGAAATATTCACGTGGGCGGCGGGCAACGGCGGCACAGGTGATCGTGTTGAATACGACCCTTATGCCTCTAGTCGTTATACCATTGCAGTCGGTGCGATTGGCGATAACGATACACGTGCATCCTATAACGAGCAAGGCTCTTCGATGCTAGTTGTGGCGCAGTCTAGTGGTAATAACCGCGGCATTTACACCGCAACTATAGGTTCGACTTACACTTCAAGCTTTGGCGGTACATCTTCGGCCTGCCCATTGGGTGCCGGTGTAGCAGCGCTGATCTTAGATGCAAACCCTGCTCTTACATGGCGCGATGTACAGGCCGTTATGATCGAATCGGCGCGCGTGAATCATAGTGGCAATTCAAACTGGACGACCTCGGTTGCCGGCTATGACCTAAATGTAAATTACGGTTACGGCGCACTTGATGCAACTGCGGCTACTGCATTAGCAGCAACTTGGATAAACCTACCGCCAGAACAAAGTGATAGCAGTGGCCAGCTTAGCGTAAACACGACCATTCCAGATAATGACACTGTTGGCTTAACACGCAATGCAAACATTGCTGCGAACTTTACTGTCGAATCCGTTGAGGTTAAGCTGAATGTCAGTCACACCAACGTCGGAGACCTATACATTAAGCTAGTTTCACCAAGTGGACAAAGCTCGGTGTTAGCGAAAACTCGTCCTGATCCAACAAACAACTACAGTAATTTCATTTTTACTTCTAACCGTCACTTCGGAGAAAGCTCACAAGGTGTATGGACTCTAGAAATTAGCGATCGCGATGCCGGAGTAACCGGTACTTGGTCAAACTTTACAGTTACTGTTTACGGTCACGACTCTTCAGGGGCAGGAATGACACTTAGCACCACTGGCTTGAATGCCGGCGGCACTGCATTGCTTGACGTCAGCAACGGCGCGGCCAATTCTAATACTTACTTGACCTACTCATTGATAGGCCTTGGCAGTTACAATGTGCCAGCATTAGGTATTACTTTGGGTCTTAACTCTCCGCAATTGGCAACATCGTCGCAAGTGACTAATGTTGCCGGCGACGTTACTTTTACGCTTTCCGTCCCTAGTGGAGCCATCGGCCGCAGTGTATGGATGCAAGCAGTACAGGCCGGGCAAATAACAAACATCCTGGCTTTAACGGTACAGTAGCCACCAGTATTCCCTATGTTTTCAGTCTTATTAGCGTTATGTGCCCAAGCAGGGCATACGATAGGTTCTGATGAATCTGTCGTGGTGGTTCATTCACGGCAGTTGCCAGTAGAGATTGTAGTCGACCCTTCATTTAGCTTGCCACCAGATTGGTATGCCGTGCCAGTGCCTGCGGGTATCGCCAAGAGCACATTCCAAGCAGAGTTACTATCGCTAAGTTCGATAGATGATTGTGTGGATGGTGCAGCCGGCGTATTCAACGTGCGTTCAATAACCAATGACACTCATATTGACTCGCAGTGGCATTTGCTAAACATCTGGTCTAGCAGCTTCGACATTAACGTTGCACCGGCGTGGACATTAGGCTACTTAGGTAGCGGACAAATAATTGGCATCGCTGATAATGGTTGCGATCAAAGTCATGTTGACTTAAATGGCAACTACAATGCCGCTTTAAGCACGCCGTTTATTTCTAGTGCACACGGCACTAGTGTTGCAGGTATCGCGGCCGCAGTCGGCGACAACGGCCTCGGCGTCGCCGGTGTGGCTTATGAAGCGCAATGGTCCGAGCAATTATTTGGCTCGGCACTGGTTAATGCCGACACCTTTTCGTGGGCTAATCAATCGCACACTGTAAAAGTCAATGCTTGGGGTCCCATCGACGACGGCAGATTGCATGCGATGAGCACTCTAGAGTTGGACGCCTTGCGCGATGCCGTAGATAATGGTCGCGGAGGTAAAGGAGTCATCTTCGCCTGGGCAGCGGGTAATGGCGGTACTCAAGACCGCGTCGAATACGATGCTTATGCTGCAAGCCGATATACCATTGCAGCCGGTGCCATTACTAATAATGACCAGCGCTCTTATTACAGCGAAGATGGCTCGTCATTGCTAATTGTCGCGCCTTCAGATGGCGGCTCAAGCGGTATCGTGACCACCACCTCTAGCAACGGCTACGATTTTAATTACGGCGGAACTTCTGCATCGTGCGCGATGGTGGCAGGGGCAGCAGCATTAATGCTAGAGGCAAATCCTGATTTAGACTGGCGCGATGTGCAAGCCATTATGGCACGCACTGCTCGTAAATGCGACGTTAACAATAGCGAGTGGCAACAAAATGCGGCGGGGCATAACATCCACTATTCCTATGGTTTTGGCGCGCTAGATGTGGGCGCGGCTGTGACTGAAGCGATTACTTATGTTTCGCCAATAGCTGAATACGTTATAGATACTGGGGTAATGAGCGTTAATCGTGTAATCCCAGATAACAATGCTGTGGGTATTACAGAATACCTGAGCATTGCTGAAGATATTACGATTCAACATGTCGAGGTGACGGTGCGCGCTACGCACAATTATGTTGGCGACCTCGAAATTGAGCTAGTGGCTCCATCTGGTACGGGTTCACGATTGATGCAGCAGCGTGTAGACAGTTCAGATGACATTGACTCCTACACCTTCACTAGTGTGCGGCACCTTGATGAAAGCTCGCTGGGTTCTTGGAAATTGCGTATCGCAGATTTAGACCAATACATTGCTGGCTCATGGGAAAACTGGCAAGTAAAAATTTACGGTCACCGTGATGGTACGCCGGTTAGTTTAAATATTGCCCCAACATCATTCAGCGCTGGCCAAGTTTCTACGATTGAAGTAAGCGGAGGCCTTCCGCTAGAGCAAACGTACATGGCATACTCGTTTCTAGGACTCGGTTCACGGCATGTGCCACAGCTTGACGTAACTTTGGGTTTAAATGCCCCTGCGCTTCTTGGCGCACCAGGTCTTAGCGATGGTCTCGGCAATAAAAGTTGGTCGATCTTTGCGCCGGCAAGTTCTAGTGGCCGTAGCTATTGGCTGCAAGCTTTGCAGTACGAGCAGATTTCGAATATTGACGCTGGTGTAGTGCAATAGCCTTGCCATTACCAGTAGCGCGTGGATATGCTTAATATATGACAACTAACGCATGGTACAAATCCTATGATAATGGCGTTCCGGCCGCAATAGATTTTGAGGATATCACTGTAGGCGAATACTTGAAAATTGCCAATCATGATTTCGCCGACCACGAAGCGTTGGCGTTTATGAATTGTAAATTTACTTACGCGCAGCTCACAGAAGAGGTCGATCGTTTTGCTACAGCACTATCTAACCTTGGGGTGGTTAAGGGCACGCGAGTGGCGGTGCAGGCACCGAATATACCGCAAACCCTAATTGCGTTTATGTCGATTCAACGTTTGGGCGCGCATGCGGTTATGACAAATCCGCTATACATGCCACGCGAAATCGAACACCAATGGAATGACGCACAAGTCGAAGTAGCAATCACTTGCGATTTCATCTGGGAGCAAAAGATAAAAGCGATGCGCGACAAGTTGCCAGTGCGCCATTACATCATTGCATCGATCCCTGAGTACCTGAAGTTCCCGTTGAATGTGTTGGCGCCGCTTAAGCTCAAGAAGCAAGATCCACCGATGTTTGCAAAGGTGGCTACCGAGACTAACGTCCATAAGTTCCGTGATTTAGTAAACGCTTCTGGAGCAACGCCGCCGCGCGTAGACATAAGCATGGACGACATCTCTGTGATCCAATACACCGGTGGCACAACGGGTTTGTCAAAGGGTGCTATTTTGACGCATCGCAATATCAGTTGTAATGTGCAACAGGTAAGAACATGGTTCACAGATGTCGAAGAGGGCAAAGAAGTGCTTTTGGCGGCCTTGCCGTTTTTCCATATTTTTGGTTTGTCGGTTTGCATGGCATGGCCAATGTCGGTAGGTGGAAAAATTGTGCTACAACCCAATCCGCGCGACATACCTGGCATGATTAAAAATTTAGTCAAGCATAAGGTCACATTATTCCCAGCATTGCCAGCACTGTTTAATGCGATTAATAATTACGCAGGCATCGAAAAAGTAGATTTGTCAGCGGTCAAATATTGTTTCTCTGGCTCGGCGCCACTGCCAGAAGATGTGCAGCAGCGTTTTGAAAAACTAACGGGCGCGATTATCGTCGAGGGCTTTGGCTTAACGGAGACCTCACCGGTAGCGACAGCAAACCCACTGCAAGGTGTTCGCAAAATTGGACACATTGGCTTACCAGTGTCTAATACAGATGTACGCATTGTCGATCCAGAAGAAGGCCTCAAAGAAATGGCTTGTGGCGAAGCTGGTGAGTTAATCATAAAAGGTCCACAAGTGATGCAGGGTTATTTGAACAACCCTGACGAGACGGCTAACGCGTTAAGAAACGGCTGGCTTTACACGGGCGATCTAGCGACGGTAGATGAAGACGGATATTTCAAAATTGTAGGGCGCAAGAAAGATATGATCATCGCATCTGGATACAACGTTTATCCAGACGAAATTGATCGCGTCATTACAGGTCACGAGGCGGTGTTCGAGTCGTGCACCATTGGTATCCCAGACGAAAAGCGTGGTGAAACTGTTAAGGCTTTCATAACTCTTAATCCAGGCATGTCGGCAACTACCGATGAATTAGCCGAATATTGCAGGGCTCAATTGGCAGCATATAAAGTACCTGAGCACTGGGAGTTCCGCGATGAATTGCCGAAATCGGCGATGATGAAACTGTTGCGCCGCACTCTTCGTGATGAAGAGGTCTCCAAGATGGAGCATTAAAAGATGGAATTTCCTAATTTATCTGGGCAGGTAGCTGTCATCACCGGAGCCAGCCGCGGCATCGGTAAAAATATTGCTTTGCGTTTAGCGCGTGCCGGGGCAGACATCGTTGTCGCGGCCAAGAGCGAACGCTCGCGCGAAAGCTTACCTGGGTCTATCCATGAAACCGTTGCCGAAGTCGAGGCGCTCGGGCGCCAAGCATTAGCCGTAAAAACAGATGTGCGCGATGCCGATCAAATAAAAAACATGATCGACGCCGCGCTCGAGCGCTTTGGAAGAATTGATATTTTATTGAATAATGCAGGTGCTTTGCATTGGCGGTCAGTTGTAGAAACTCCGCCCAAGCGTTACGACTTAATGATGGACGTCAATGCGCGCGCCGCCTTTATCGCTTCGCATTATGCCTTACCTCACATGCTCGAACGCGGTAGTGGTACTTTAATCCAGATGTCTCCGCCGATTGACTTACGCATGCTGCCTGGCAAAACGGGTTACTGCATGTCAAAATTTGGCATGAGCCTATTAGCCATGGGGATGGGCGCCGAAGTGCGCGACACTGAAATTAAATCATGTGCGCTATGGCCGGCGACCGCTATTGAATCGCAGGCTACGATCAACCACCAGCTCGGTGGTCCAGCGCAATGGCGTAAGGCCGATATCTTGGCAGATGCCGTTGGCGCAATTTTGGCTGCCGACGCCAAGCAAGTAAACGGAAAGTGTTTGGTTGACGAAGACGTACTCAAGCTAATGGGCGTCGATGATTTCGAACCATACAATTGCGTCGCCGGTGGCAAGCCTATCCGAATTATTGGCGACGGCGGGGTCGACGCTAGTCTGTGGCAGTCGTAGTTTCGCTAGCCACTTCGGGCGCGTCTGTTTCTAATGCCGGATCATAATCTTTAGTGCCCGGCGCCGGAGGCAAGTAGCGTAAAAACAAATTGCGTACTTCGCGTGACTTGCGGCGCATGTCTGATTGCTGCCATTCACTAGTGTCGATAGGCGGTAAATAATCGATGCGCACCGTGCCACTTAAGAGTGTCATACCACCACCCGGATTGATCGTTTCGAGCCCGCGCATTACGCTTGGCACAATCGGCGCTTTAGTTGCAAGTGCAATATGGAAGGCGCCAAGTTTGAATTTGCCCAAGCCTTTACCTCGCGAACGGGTGCCTTCAGGCGCCATCCAAATGGAGACGCCATCGTCGTTGATGCGCGATGCCGCCGCCGCCATCGACTCGTGAGCCTTCGCCCGATCTGCGCGATCAACGGCAATAAAACCGAGGCGTGGCATCAAAAAACCAAATAATGGAATTTTAGAGAACTCTTGCTTATACATCACTGAGCCAGGGTCGGCCCATTCTGCGGAGTAAATAAAGAGATCGACTAAGCTGACGTGGTTGGCCAATAATATTTTGGCCCTGGGTTGGTCGCGATACTGTTGGCCATGCACTTCTAGCTTTACGCCAAACATTCTCAACATACTCTTTCCCCAACCGCGAATCAGCGGCGTGCGCCATTTGCGTGATTTTTTAGGGAAGATGCTAAGTACTAAAGCTAAGAAAGTAAGATACAGGAAGCACCATAGGAAGGAAAAGATAAAAAAGAAACGCGCGCGCCACACACCGCCTGGTTTGGGGGCTTGCCAAGTCTCTTGACGTGGTGGCAGCTGGTTCGTCATCTATTCGCGCTCGCCACGTACGCGGACGCCTTGCTTCTCGAAAAATCGAGTGAGCTGCGCGCGTCGGTCGCCTTGAATAATTAAGACCCCGTCATCGATACTGCCGCCGGTGCCTAAAGTCTTTTTGATAAACTTTAATGTCTCGGCAGTCTTTTGCTCGGGGATGTCACGCACAGTAGTGATGACCTTGTCGCCGCTGCGCCGCTCGTATGCCAACACAACTTCTTTGATCTCGTTACCGTCTTTATCGAGATCGGGAAGCGAATCGGGGTCGTCTGTCGTGCCTTCAATGCCGGCCTTGGAGAACAAGTCTCTAAATGGATTATCAGAACTCATAGGTGGCATATTGTACTGCCTGCGCGCCATTGTGCGCAGTATTAGAATACACACATGATTATTGTCACAGGCGGTGCCGGATTCATCGGCAGTAACTTGCTCGCAGCTCTAGAGCAGCGTGGCGAAGAGCTAGTAGTGGTCGATTGGCTAGGCGACGCCGATAAGTGGCGCAACATTGCCAAGCGCGAGCTCTACGATGTGGTGCGCCCCGAAGACTTGTTCGACTTTTTACGAGGACGCGAAGATGGCGTGCAAGCTATCTTTCATATGGGAGCTATTTCGGCGACAACCGAAACAGATGTCGATGTCATTGTTGAAAACAATGTGCGCTTAACGCTCGATTTATTTAGATGGTGTGGGCTAAACAAAGTTAGATTTCTTTACGCCTCTTCAGCGGCTACTTACGGCGATGGCAGTAATGGCTTTTGCGACGATGATGCGATTGATGCCTTAGCTAAGCTAGCGCCACTCAATGCTTATGGCTGGAGCAAGCACGTTGTCGATCGCCGCATCGCACGCGTGTTGCGTAGCGGAGGTTCTCTACCGCCGCAATGTGTCGGACTTAAGTTTTTCAATGTATATGGTCCGAATGAATATCACAAAGATAATATGCGTAGCGTGGTGCATCAGCTGCATGGCAAAATAAGTTCTGGGCAAGACGCCACTTTATTCAAATCGCATAACCCTGAATACACAGACGGCGGCCAGTTACGCGACTTTGTATATGTGGGTGATATTGTTGCGATGATGTTATGGTTTTTCGATAATGAAAATGTACAAGGTTTATATAACGCTGGCACTGGCAAGGCACGTAGCTTTTTAGATTTGGCAAACGCAGTTTATTTGGCCTTAGATAAAACCCCGAATATCAAATTTGTCGATACACCTATCGAGATCCGCGACAAGTACCAGTACTTTACTGAGGCTGACATGAGCAAGCTGCAGCAAGCCGGATACACGCCTAAGGCTACCTCGTTAGAAGATGGCGTCAAAGATTATGTGCTCAATTATTTAGAGCGTGACGATTGTTATCTATAGTAGGGTAGCCACCCATTACCACTCAGGCCATAAACTAATGTCGCGCATCGATAGCGTCAACCCAGTCCAGTTCGGCGGTAAATTGGCTCCGCGCTGTGGCGGGGCCAGATCTCTGGCTGAGATTACAGGGCAGGGCATTTGGTTTACGGACAAATTAATTATCGTTATTTATAGTAAACAACTTTATATACTAGAATAGATGAAAACAGTAATCTTGTGTGGAGGTAAAGGCACGCGAATTCGCGGCACTGTTGCCGATGCGCCTAAACCTTTGCTAGATATATCAGGACGTCCTCTAGTGCATCGTTTGATGGACCATTTTTCTGCATATAATCACAAGTCATTCGTCTTGTGTCTGGGGCATAGAGGCAGTGACATAAGAAATTACTTTGATCATGCTGATATCCCTAGCGACTGGAGCATCGAGTTGGTTGACACCGGCGAAGAGACCATGACCGGCGGGCGTTTGTGGCAGGTACGCGAGCTGCTGGGAGATCCGTTTTTTCTATGTTACGGCGACGCGTTGTCGGATGTAGATCTTAACAAGTTGCTTGAGTTTCATAATGGGCATGGCAAAATTGCGACACTGACTACAGTCCATCCACGTTCGGATTATGGTTTGCTTGATTTAGGTGATACCGATTGCGTTCGTGCTTTTCGCGAGAAAGACGTGCAGCAGGACCAATGGATCAACGCTGGTTTTTTTGTAATGAATAAGGCGGTGTTTGAATATTTGAACGACGACGCGGCATTAATACTAGAAAGGCAGCCGCTAGAAAAACTAGCGACTGCCTCTGAGTTAATGGCCTTCAAGCACGCTGGCTTTTGGCAATCGATGGAAACTTATCGCGACTGGCTCGATTTGAGCGACCGCTTCAAAGCTAATTCGTGATATAGCGAGAATAGCACGGGTACTACAAACATCGTTAGTATCGCTAACAGCATGCCACCAATAGACGGGATCGCCATGGGTAACATTAAATCAGCGCCGCGACCGGTTGAGGTGATCACGGGTAGCAGTGCCAAAATAGTTGTTGCGGTGGTCATCAAGCATGGACCAACGCGGCGTTTGCCAGCGAGGATCACTGCATCACGAATGTCTTGCTTGGTTTTAATAGTGGCCTTCTCAATATTCTGTTTTAAGTAGGTGCCCATTACAACTCCGTCATCGGTGGCAATGCCGAAGAGGGCCAAGAAGCCAACCCATACCGCGACTGATAAATTAAGAGGCTGCACCGCGAACAAGTCGCGCATGGAATGGCCGAAGACGTCAAAGTCTAGAAACCATGGCTGGTTATAGAGCCACAGTAAGATGAAGCCGCCAGACCACGCGACGAATACTCCGGAGAAAACCATTGCGGTTAAACTGATCGAACTGAAATGGAAATACAGTAACAGTAAAATCAGAATCAATGCAATCGGTAAAACAAGTTTTAAAGTAGCATTGGCGCGAATTTGGTTTTCGTAGCTTCCTGCGAATTTCCAGGTTACACCAGGCGGTGGCCGCAGAGTGCCATCCGCAATCATCGCTGCTAAATGGTCTTGAGCATTTTCAACGACATCCACTTCTGCATAGCCATCTTTTTTATCAAAGATGACATAGGCGGTTAAGAAAGTATCTTCGGTTTTTAGCACCATCGGACCGCGGCGGTATTCGACGTCAGCAAGTTGCCCCAACGGAATGAGGTTGCCATTGTTCATCGGTATCATCAAATTAAGGACGTCTTCTGGGCTGCTGCGTAGCTCGCGCGGGTAACGCACCCGTACCGAATAGCGCTCACGGCCATCTACTGTTTGCGTGACTTTCATGCCACCCATCGCAGATTGTAAGTGATGATGCACTTGTGCTACCGAGATGCCATAACGGGCAGCATCATCGCGCCGTACTTCAACTTCGAGGTAAGGCTTGCCCACCACGCGGTCGGCAAAAACCGTTCCTTCACTAATGCCCTCGACATTTTTCAGATGTCTTTCAAAGAGTAGCGATGCTTCTTCTAGCAACTCTACATTTGGTGCCGCCACCTTTAGACCCATCGGCGCGCGCATGCCTGACTGTAACATCACTAATCGCGTTTCGATCGGTTGTAGTTTTGGCGCCGAAGTCACTCCTAACACTCTAGTAGCCGCAATGATTTCATCCCAAATGTCGTCAGCATTTTTAATGTGATCGCGCCAATTACGTTGGTAGCTACCATCATCAAGTTGCGTGTATTCAGGGTGATATTCAATGATCGTTTCTACCATCGACATCGGGGCCGGGTCCAACGGAGTATTGGCGCGTCCTATTTTCCCAACGGCGTATTTCACTTCGGGGATGCCCTCTATCGCGCGGTCAAGTTTTGCGATAGTCTCTGTGTTGTACTGAGTAGATGCGTGAGGCATGGTTGTCGGCATATACAAAAACGAACCCTCGTTTAATGCCGGCATAAACTCACGTCCCATGTCAGAGGCAATGTTTGCGCCCCATAAAATGGCAGCCAATGGCAAGCATAAAAACACTAGCTTGAAGCGTAAGCACCAAGACAGAATCCTTTCATACATTTTGTGGAATAGCATGAAACTGCCAATCAACGTAAATAGCAGTAAACCTACAAACACAAAGTTGAGTAGGTAAGCGCTGCCTAATCCGAGAGGTAGCCAATACTTGGCGAGCAACATGGACAATGCAATTGCGATGATCCAGATACTTGCTTTATGTAAACGCGTGGTGATTGGCGTCGCCGCTTTCTTGCGTGGGCTCCTAAACAACCAGTAAGCTAAGATCGGCGTCAAAATTAAAGTGACGACGATAGCGGCTATCAAGGTAAAAGTTTTGGTGTACGCCAGCGGACTAAATAATTTGCCCTCGGCACCAGTCATTGTAAAAACGGGTAAGAAGCCAAGTATCGTAGTCAGCACCGCAGTCATAATCGCCGATCCCACTTCAACACTAGCATTACGGATGGCATCAAAGCGCGATTGGTTCGGTTTGAGTCGCCCCAAGTGCTGCACGATGTTTTCGGTGAGCACAATTCCGATGTCAGCAATCGTACCGATGGCAATCGCGATACCAGCAAGTGCGACTAAGTTGGCTTCAACATCGAATAATTTCATTAAACCGAATGCGCCAAGCACACTAATCGGAATCGTTAATGAAACTAATAATGCAGCACGCAGACGCATCAGCATCGTCAAAATAACGATAATCGTAACGATGATTTCTAGACTTAATGCGTGCTCGAGTGTGCCTAGTGTTTCGCTGATTAAAACCGAACGATCGTAAAACGGAATAACCTTTAGAGTAGATTTGCGTCCATCAGGCAAAATGCGTGACGGCATACTTGCCTCAAGACGTGCAATTTTCTCTTTAACACCTCGGATGACCATTAACGGATTTTCGCCATAACGCGCCGTCACTACGCCACCAACAACTTGTTCTCCGCCACGATCTAGAGCGCCACGCCGCATTGCCGGACCAAGCGCAACATGGGCAACATCACTTACACGTAGTGGGGTGCCATCCCGCGCGAAAAGAGGAGCCTGCTCGATGTCTTTGATGTCTTTAATCCAACCGCGACCGCGCAGAACATACTCGACGTTGTTCATCTCGATGAGGCCGGCACCTACTTCTTTGTTCGAATCTTTTACAGCTTTTTGGACAGACTTTAAGTCAACATTGAAAGCTTGTAAGGCAATGGGATCGACTTCGACTAAGTACTCTTGTTCGTAGCCACCGACTGAGGCCACTTCAGAAACACCCTCTACTGACGATAGGGCATAGCGCACAAACCAGTCCTGCTGACTGCGTAATTCGTGCAAGTCCCAGCCGCCAATCACTTGACCGTTTTCGTCTACGCCTTCTAGGGTATACCAATAAACTTGACCAAGGCCGGTGGCATCCGGTCCTAATTTCGGACTTACGCCTTCTGGCAAAGTGCCCGCTGAAAGCGAATTTAATTTTTCTAAAATGCGTGAGCGCGACCAATAAAAATCTACGTCTTCCTCAAAAATAACATAGATGCTTGAGAAACCTAGCATTGAATAGGAACGCACCGTCTTGACTTTCGGGATGCCCTGCAAAGCAATCGTCAATGGGTAAGTGATTTGGTCTTCGATATCACGCGGCGACGAGCCCTCCCATTGCGTGAATACGATTTGCTGGTTTTCACCGAGGTCAGGTATCGCGTCAGCAGCAATCGGATTGCGCGGAATGATACTGTCATCAATGAGCTTATTGTCAAACGGAGATACCGAAAGGCCAACGAGCACAATGGCGCAAATGCTTAGGAAGAACACAAAGCGCTCGCGTAAAAAGACTGAAAATAGTTTTTCTAACATTGTTTTTGCCTACTTTAACTTAGGTACGAGGGATTGCTCGAGACCACAACGGTACATACTTGCACCAAAGTACGGGTTCTCCACTTTTTCCCCACTGAACTGAATCCAGTTTGCGCCACGGTCGCCGAATGCCATCGGACAATGGAATACGGCGAGCTTGCCTAAGCTCGTGTGATATGGATACTTTGCAGCAAAGGCAACAGCATTTAACTCGACTAACTCAAAATCGATACGCGCTGCTTCGATATCGCGCTGCATCGAAAAGTTGTTCAGCAGCGCCATCATTTTATTCAAATCATTACGCAAATCTTTGAAGGTTTCGAGACTCACACTATCGATGTCGACTTGAGAGATGACTTGCTTAATCTGCGAAGATATCTTTTTAGCAGCAGCCAAATCGTCACTAGCGAGTGCTTTAGACAAATCAACGTTAAGCGCTAGGGCATGCCCCAATTGTTTTTGAGTAGCAAACGGAATGCCTTCGGCCTTAATAAGCGTAGTGATTTGCTGCTCGGCACTCATCATGCTATATTTGCCATTAATTTGTTGCTCACTGTCGAGAACAAATGCCGACTGTGCAATAATCACATCGCCTTCTTCAAGGCCCGATTTTACGACAAACCAATTCGCAGCACGAGGGCCCAACACTACTTCGCGCGGCTCATAGACGATGCCATCTGGCGTGTTCTCGCTTTGTATATACACGAGTGCGCGCTTGCCCGTCAGCAGTGGGGCTGAAGCAGGTATGAGCAATGGATGCTCCGAGTTACCTGTAGAAGCAAAGCCGAGGCTCATGGCAAGCGACTCTAAAGGCATGCCACACTTATTACAATCACCCGCAAAATCAGAAGTAACCCCATTGTGCATGGGGCACATATACTCTTTAGCGCTTGCTCCAGCATGCAAATGTCCGTCACTAGCCAATTTGGCTTGAATACCCGCGCGGCTTAACATACCTGGTCGCAACTTCAAGTCAGCGTTATCGACTTCGACGCGCACGCCAAGGGTGCGCGTTTGCAAATCTATTTCGCGGTCGAAGAATACCACTTTGCCTGCAAAAGATTCGCCCGGAAAAGCGTCTACAGAAAATTCTACATCTTGACCGTAACGTAGCCATGCTAGATCCTTTTCGTAAGCATCGAGTACTAGCCATAGTTTGCTTAAGTTAGAGATAGTGAATAATTCTTGACCTTCTTCTACATATTGGCCTAACCTGGCGGATTTCTCTACAACGATGCCACCTATCGGCGCGGCCATTTCAATAGTATCTTTGGCTTGTCGAGTGGCGCGTAATGCGTCTACTTGATCAGTCCTAATTCCATACTGCATGAGTCTGATTTCAGCAGCAGCTACAGTGCTGGCCGACAGATTTTTGATGTAAGCATCATTCGATTTATCCGCTTTGTCCAGAGCATTGAGCGCAACTACGAAATCTTGCTGCGCGTTAAACAACTCTAAGCTATACAGCTCAACCAGATGATCGCCTGCGCGTACCTTGACGCCGGTGTAATCGACAAACAATCTTTCGATGCGTCCGCTAGCCCATGCCGCGATGGTTGCGACGCGAGTTTCATCTTGGTGTAGACGCCCAATTAAGTGGACAGTATGCACGGCAGGACGGCGCTCGACAGTAACGGTTACCAATTCAGATTGTGTATGTTGCTCTTGCGATAAGGTAACGCCTGGAGAGTTAGCGCCGGGCGCTAAAGGGATCAAATCCATGCCACATATAGGGCACTCACCAAACTCAGGGGCCTGCACATTAGGGTGCATAGAGCAGGTCCATATTTGTGACACGCTCTCATTTTCGGAGTGCTCATGCGACCTGTTGCTCTCGCCACCACCACAAGCAATGATTGCAAGTGGCGCGCAGGCGATAAGTATTAAGTTAGAAATTTTCATGATTAAGTTAGTTGTCGTTAACGGGGATTAAATCCATCTTGCATATCGGGCACTCACCAGATTCAGGTGACTGAACATTAGGGTGCATAGAGCATGTCCATGCTTGTAGCTCGGTGTCGGAGTGTTGGTGTGCGCCATCGCCGTGATCGTGAGTGCCGCTGTGTTCGCTGCCTCCACATGCGATGAGGGCAAAAGGTGTGCAGGCGATAAGTATAAGGCTGGAAATTTTCATGATTAAATTAGTTGTTGTTAATAAGGATGGCGCCGGCAATTATTGCGCGTGCACTGCACATATCAGAATGTGCTGCCTCAAGTTGGAGTTGGTATTCGAGAATCAAAGTGCTAGCATCAAGCACATCTTGTAGACTTGCTTGACTAGACTGGAATGCTTGCAGAGTGGCCTCAATAGTGCTCTCTGCGCGCGGTATTAGTTTGTTGCGGTATAGGTCGACGCGACGTTGCGCATCATCTTTCAGCGATAGCGCGTTAACGATCTCGGCATCAAGATTACGAGTCGCCTGTTCTAGTTGCCAGCGCAACGACAGCTGCCTTTGCTCGGCCGCGGCAACCATTGCCGCGTAAGGGCGATTACCGAATGGAATATCAAAAGCTAATTGCACCCCAAAGGCGTCATCACCAGAAGTTGCCATACCTGGGTTGCCGTCTCCGACCATGGTGTAATCGATACCCACAGTAAAGTCAGGCATTTGCCGGTCATTGGCGATGTCTATAGACTTTGCCGCCGCCATCATTCTGAATTGTAAACTAAGCAAGCGTGGACGCACCGGTCCATTATCAAAATCGCTGTCCATTAAATCTTGCAGTGGATATTCTTGCTTACTCCAGTCAATGGTGTTGCCGTGCACGGTGCTCGCTGCAAATATTTTTGCATCGACTAAATCTGCCGCGGTTGCCAGGCTAAAAAGCCTATCCTCGAGCTTGGTGGTCGCCAATTGTGTACGTAGCACTTTAGCTTGCGAGGCGCGCCCAGATTCGAATTTAGCAATAACTAAATCTTCGATGTGGTGCATTAAGTCAACCTGGGTTTTGGTGATGCCGACACTGCGATCTAGCAGAATGCGCTTTGCCCACAACTCGGTAAGCTGCCTGCGTATCTGCAACTGCTTGTCGACGACTTCTGCGGCAACGGCTTGCGCAATAATGCGCTGCTGAGCACTTAAGTCGTCTAGTCGGCCTTGCCATGGAATGCGTTGCTGCAGACCAATTTTCATCTGCATAGGGCCATTACGCGTTTCTACAGGTTCAATAAAACCGCCTAGCATTAATCTCGGTTCTGGCAAAGCACCTGCAATAGACTCTTGTTGCAGTGCAGCGCTATAGCGCGCTTTGGCAGCGATAATGTCGCCATTTTTAGCCAGTGCGGCAGCGTAAGTTTGCTGCCAGTCACTTTGCAAATCGTTACCGACAATGAGATTGTCTGGCATGGCGAGTGCATCAGCAACCGAAGGTGCTGGCAAAGTGAAGTGCGCAGTTATTTGGTCAGTAGAATTAGACTGACAGCTAGTGGCAAGTGCAATGCCACAAATTAAAATTGTGGTGTATTTCATGGTACTAAATTAATGTCGCAATAACGCGACAACGAAAGAAGATTAATTAATTAAACTTCTTGCGCTTTAGCACAAAATACTTTGGCACGCAAAGTAGACCGCAGTGGGCGGAGCACGCGGCGCGATATGGCGCCAGATGTTTTCAGATATAGTCGAATCGTTAAACTCGACTGCAACTATCGTAAGACAGGCCAAAGGCCCAACGTTATCGATAGAAGTGTCGGCGGCTATACGCGCCGGGTGATGCTCATCGGCCGGTGCAGGAGTACGCTTTGCACTACAGCAACAGTTTTTGCTGATCGTGGAAGAATCATTTGCGGGTGCATCATCGGATGGGGCATCTACGCAGCAGCAGTTGCCATTTGGCATACAGTTAGCGTTTTGCACAAACGTACCATAGATGTTGCTAGGTATTAGCAACAACACAATGGCGAGCATGGCAAAGAATCTCATACTATTAGTCTAACTGTTTTTTTATCTGTCGGAGCCGAGAAAATCGACCCTTTAACTGTTTATCGGCAAAATCTTGCTGTTGAAGACAAGAATTTAGTAAATAGTTAGCTTCTGTACTTAACGAGTAGCGCGTAGCAAAATTAGGGACTTTTGCCGATATTTTCGTAAAATCGACCCAATAATCGCGTTGATCAGGGCTGGCTTGTGTAGAAAAGCTAAGTTCGCTGTCAGGTTGTGCAGCACACACTAAGCGCGCAAGGTCAACAACTTTTATATTCTGCTCGGCGTTACCAACGTTAAATATTTCGCCAGCTATCGACATCAGATCTGCTTCGGCGACATTTAAGAAGGCATATGCAATATCACGACAATGCACCAATGGACGGCATGCCTCACCGTCGGAAAGTAAATGCACGCAATTGTTAATCGCTAATCCTGCAACAAAATCATTAAATACTAAGTCGGTGCGCAAGGCTGGCGAATGTCCATAAGCCGTAGCATTACGCAAGATGCAAACAGTGAAGCCGTCGGCGTCCATCTCTAGCAAGGCTTGCTCGGCAATGATCTTTGAGCGGGCATAGGCTGTTTGCGGAGCTACAGCATGATTTTCGTCAGCGGCGACTCCTTGTGAATCACCGTATACCGCGCAGCTTGACGCAAACACAAATCGCGAGACGCCGGCTTGTTTAGCTAACTTTGCAAGATGCAGTGTGGCGTCGACGTTAGTGTGCATGGTTAGACGCTCGTCTAGTTCGCCCATAGGATCGTTAGAAATAGCGGCTAAATGTATAATGACATCGTGCCCACTTATTTGCTCAAGAGTGAGGTTGGCGACATCGGCAGTTATTTCAACATTGGCAAGTGTGCGTTGCTCGAAGGAGCAGTCATCGAAATAGCCAATGTCGACGCCCGTTACTTGGTGTGCTGCGCGTTGAAAAACATCCACTGCATGGCAGCCGATATATCCGCGATGACCGGTGATGAGAACTTTCATTATTTTGACAGCTAAGAGCGCATGGCCCCTAGCACCATACTATTGTGCGCTTGCTTGCGTAAACCATGCTGATGGAGTGAACTTTTCAACTCCGCCTTGGCGAGCAACAATGTCACTTGCTGCGCTAATCTTTGCTAGGCGCGTCACGATTTCAGGATGTGTCTGCTTTGCCGCCCATTTTAGTAATCCGCCATGGAAGGGCGCGAAACCCATGCCAAAGACGGTCGCTAAATCTAGATCTTGCTGAGTGGCAGTCACATTTTCTTGCATGCAACGCCCAGCTTCATTGGCCATCGATAAAATCAAACGGTCGACGATATCCGCATCGCTTAAGGCTTTGCACAGATCAGTGGTTTGAAATTGGTGCAAATCAGCGCAAAGTTGCGGCTTGCCTTTGCCACTGTAATCGTAAAAACCACGTTTGCTTTTTACGCCCAGTCGGTCGTCGCTAGCTAAAGCCTTGATGCCAGGGCAAGGTGCCATGCGCTCGCCGTAATATTTTTCGAGGGATGCCGAAGCATGTAGCGCGATGTCTAGACCAACTTCGTCGAGCAAACGCAATGGCCCCATTGGCATGCCAAACTTTAACATTAAGCGGTCGATACGTGCGGCATCGACACCATTAACAAACAGGCGCATCGCTTCGTCAAGGTATGGCCCGAGTAAACGGTTGACCAAGAAGCCGGCAACATCTTTGACGACAACCGGAGTTTTGCCCATGCGCGCAGCCAAAGCTGCAGTCTCGATTAACACTTCCTCGCTAGTGTGCTCGCCGCGAATAATTTCAACCAACGGCATCTTTCGTACCGGGTTAAAGAAATGCATGCCAACCACGCGCTCGGGATTCTTCACACCGGTAGCGATAGCGCTAACCGACAGTGACGAGGTATTGGTGGCAATAATGCAATCATCAGGCACTTGCGCAGCTACTTGTTGTAGCACTTGCTGCTTGACGTCTAGACGTTCGGCAACGGCCTCAATCACGATTTGAGAACGGCTAAGGCCGTCGATGCTGGTGCTGGTGCGCAGACGATCGATTGCGGCATCCGCAAGATGCGGCTTAAGGCGCCGGCGCTTTTGCTTTTTGATGATGGCTTGTTGGTGGCTAATCTCGGCAGCATCAAGCGCATCGCGTGATAAATCAATAAGCCGAGTATGAAGACCTTTTTCTGCGAGTAGCGACGCAATCGCACCACCCATAACGCCTGCGCCAATCTCAGCAGCATGCTCGAGCTTACGCGGCTTAAATTGTTCGGTGCCGCGCGAATACTTTTTCGCGGCTTCACTTGCAAAGAAAATGCTGACCAATGATTTACAGACGTCACCGGTGGCTAAATCGGCAACAGCTTTCGCCTCACGCTCCGCCATTTGGTGGGCGTCGGCACTGAAGGAATTAAGCACTAAGCTAATAGCAGCAGGGTGCGCAGGATAGTGTCCCTTCGTCTTGGACATAATCATTTTGCGGACTTGCTGCCCAATCACCATGCGCGCTAATGGGTTGCGGTCAACGAGGTATTTGTAAATTCCGCGTGATTTCTTGTGCAACTTTTTGCGACCCATTGCAATTTCGCAAGCAATACTTACTAATTGGTCGGCGTGCGCCAAGCGATCGACTAAACCACGGCGTAGTGCGGTGCTGGCATTGAATAAGCGTCCGCTAAGAATGACATCTAGAGCTGCCGGGATGCCAATACGTTTCGGCAAGCGATGGGATCCACCCCAGCCGGGAATAATGCCGAGTTGTGTCTCTGGCAAACCAATTTTAGTTTTAGAATCATTAAGCGCTACGATGTAATCGCAGGATAAGGACAATTCATAGGCGCCACCTGGCACGGCGCCACCTACTGCTGCAACGGTAGTGGCCTTAAGTTGCTCAATGCGGCGAAAGATGCCGTGCACAAGATTGACAATCTGATGCGCGGCAGCTTTGTCGGTGATCCCCGAGATGCCTTGGATGTCTGCACCCGCCGCAAATTGTGTCGGCGTGCGGCCGGTAAACACTACAGCCTTAAGAGAGCTGTCGTTTTCTAACTCTTTTACGACGTTGTCTAAGTCGGAAAGCAGTGGCGCATCTAATACCGCCAAGGTGCGATGCGGCGGGTCGAGTATTACAATTGCCAGCCCCTCTTCAGGACGTTCGACGCGGATGCATTGCCCTGGTTCTGGGCAGTTGTCAGGTTTTGGAAAGCCGTTAAGATTCATGATGTTGATTAAATGCGTTCTAGAATGACTGCTCCGCCTTGGCCGCCGCCAATGCATAGTGTTGCTAAACCAAATTGCTTATCGTTTTCAATAAGTTGATGTGCCAAGCTAAGAAGTAGCCTTGCACCCGTAGCGCCAACCGGATGACCAAGCGCAATTGCACCGCCATTCGGGTTAAGCGTATCCATATTGACTTCGCCCATCCCTTGCTTCTCAAAGGAGCGGACGCAGGCTAAAACTTGTGCGGCAAAAGCTTCATTCAATTCTATGAAATCCATGTCGCTTAAATCAAGCTGTGCCTTCTTCAAGGCAGTCGTACTAGAATAAACCGGACCCAATCCCATTCGTGATGGATCTAAGCCCTCCCATGAAAAGCTGCGAATGGCGGCCAACGGCTTTAAACCTAGGGTTTGCGCACGTTCTTTGGTGGTAATCAATAGTGAGACTGCAGCATCGGTAATGCCGCACGAATTGCCAACCGTCACGATGCCGTCGGGCTTCTCAAAATACGGTTTCATTTTTGACAATTTCGTAATAGGCATGTCATCGCGAATGCCGTCGTCATGGCGTAGAGACTTGCCACCTTTTGAAGTGCCAAGTGCGACTACCGGCACGATCTCTTTTGCAAAGCGCAAATTGTCGCGCGCGATTTGCGCGCGGCGGTGCGACTCAATTGCGTAGGCGTCACATTCTTCACGAGTCAGTTGAAAATCTCTGGCAATCAGCTCGGCAGTCTTACCCATAATCATGCCATTGGTCGGGTCCGTCAGTCCTCCGAGAAGAGCGATCTTGGGCTTCAAAAACGATGGGCGAAAGGATGCGATGACTGCAAGTTTCTGAGCGGCAGTCCGTGACTTCATTAATGTCGTGAAAAAACCAGTCATTTGGTCGCCAAAAAGTAGGGGATAAGAACTCATCACCTCTACGCCATTACAGATGTAAGTGTCACCCATGCCGGCCAGTATGTTTGCGGCTGCCGTCGTCACAGCTTCCATACCACTTGCACAATTGCGGGCCACTGTGCGCGCCGGCACATGCTGCGGAATCCCGGAACGTAGCGCAATGACGCGCGAAACATTTGCTTGGTCAAATGGCTGTCCGACGCAACCGGTAATGACTTCATCAATGGTAAATGGGTCAATACCCGTTTGAGCCAATAATTCGCGGGTGGTGATGGCGGCCAAGTGCGCGACATTCTCTTTGGCGAATACTCCACCAGCGCGCGCCATCGGAGTACGGATGCCGGCCGCCAAGACCAATTGCGGTCCACCGTCTAGTTGTGAGTAAGAAGTCATGTGTTTTATACTTTACAGTGTAAACTTTACACTGTAAAGTATAACCAATGGCAAAATACGACAATCTCCGTAATCAAATACTCGAGCAGACACGACATCTGCTGGTTGAAAACGGCTATTCTCAGGTATCTATGCGCAAAGTAGCCAATTTAGTCGGCTGCACACCAACAAGTATCTACATATATTTCGAAAATAAAGACGCCTTAATTCATGCACTAATCGAAGAAGGCATGGACGCATTACACCAAAAAATCGGAGAATGCCTGGCTTCGGATGGTGATCCGCAGCAACAATTTCGATTAATGTGCCGTTCTTTTCTCGAATATGGCTTCGCGAACCCAGAGTACTACGTGATTATGTTCCAATTGCCTACACACGCGATGACGCCATTTCCGGCAGAAAAATACCGTATTGCGCGTAGAAACCTGCAGCAATTTGCCGATGTAATACAACAGGCGCGCAGTATTGACGCATATGCTATCGACCCATTAGTCGATGCTACTGTCGTGTGGTCGCTGTTACACGGTGCCACTTCTTTGTACCTCGCACAGCGTATCGATACGCGTATCGCCAAAGATTTATTCGTTGGCCGCACCGTTGATCATGCCATGTCAATGCTTAATTCAACCCAACAACCATAATGAGTATCACTTTATTTTGTATCGGCCTACTGGCCTTAGGATTCTTTTCGGCCAAATTTTTGTACTGGATCATTTGGACGGGGTTGTTGATGGCATGGTGGGGCGCTCCAGCTTGGCTATGCATCGTTCTTGGAATCCCGGCATTAATATTTTTACTTCCGGTATTGCGTCAACGGGTTGTGACTACGCCATTAATGAAAATGATTAAGGCGATGGGCTTGTTACCTGTGATATCGGAAACAGAACGTGAGGCGCTTGATGCCGGTACTGTTTGGTTCGAGGGTGAGTTGTTTTCTGGCAATCCAGATTTTAAGCGCCTGATTAAAGAGGAAAAATACCCAGAGCTTAGCGATGAAGAACGTACGTTTTTAGACGGCCCAGCAGAAAAAATATGTGCCATGACCGACGATTGGCTAGTCTACCAAAAGCGTGACTTAGCCCCAGAAGTATGGTCCTATTTGCGTAATGAAGGTTTCTTCGGAATGATCATCCCCAAAGAATATGGCGGTCTAGGATTTTCGGCGACGGGCATTTCAGCAGTGATAAAGAAACTTAGTTCACGCAGTATCCCACTTGGCATTACCGCGATGTTGCCGAACTCTTTAGGTCCTGCAGAATTATTGGTGCATTATGGCACGCCTGAGCAAAAGAATGACTTACTTCCGCGCTTGGCTGCCGGTAAAGAGATACCCTGTTTTGCACTGACCGAGCCCCACGCTGGCTCAGATGCCGGAGCCATCCGCGCTCGTGGAGAGGTCTTTAAAGATGACGACGGTTCTTTAAAGATACGCCTCGACTGGGAAAAACGTTATATCACTTTGGCGTCACGCGCCAGCCTAATTGGATTAGCGTTCAAGCTTTTTGACCCTGAGAATTTACTGCAGCGTGGCACCGAACTCGGAATTTGCTGTGGCTTAATCCCTGCCGAAACACCAGGAATCACTACAGGGCGTCAACACGACCCACTGAATGTACCGTTTTTCAATTGCCCCTTCGAAGGCGAAAACGTGATAGTCGGTTTAGATATTTTGGTCGGCGGACCCTCGCGTGTTGGTCAAGGGTGGCGCATGCTAATGGAACAACTTGCGGCAGGGCGTGGCGTCATGCTGCCAGCGTCGGCTACTGCAGGTACGCAAATGGCCGCGCGCGTAGTCGGAGCCTATTCGATGGTGCGCAAACAGTTCGGTATGTCAATCGGCAAGTTTGAAGGCATAGAAGAGCCCATGGCGCGCATTGGTGGTGCCGCTTACACCCTTGAAGCTACACGCCGTTTTACCTGCGGTGGCCTCGATGGCGGAGCCAAACCTGCGGTGGCATCAGCAATTGCTAAATACCACTTCACCGAGACCATGCGCGATGTGATTAATGACGCGATGGACATTTGCGGCGGGGCCGGCATCTCACGCGGCCCGCGCAACTTATTGGCGCATGCTTATTTCGCAGCACCTATTTCGATAACAGTCGAGGGAGCCAATATCTTAACGCGCACCTTAATGATTTTTGGCCAGGGCGCGATTCGCTGCCATCCTTTTGCTGAAAATGAAATTACGGCATTAGGGAACGGCGACGTCAAGCATTTTGATTTCGCTTTCTTCGGGCACATTAAACACGTGATTACAAACTTAAGTCGTTCGGTGGTGATGAATGTTAGCCGCGGACATGCAGCCGCAGTACCGTTCGAAGGACGCATGCGCCGTGACTATCAAAAAATAGCGTGGGCATCTTCGCGCTTTGCAATCCTCGCTGATGTGGCGATGGGGTCTTATGGCGGAGATCTTAAGCGCAAGGAAATGCTGACGGGACGCTTCAGCGATGTCTTCTCATGGATGTACATTGCTAGTGCACTACTGCGCAGATACGAAGCCGAGGGCCGCAATAAAGAAGACTACGCGCTTTACCGTTGGTCGATGGATAACGCCTTGAATAATATTCAAAAAGGATTTGATGGCTTATATTCAAACTTCGACATGCCCTTTGTCGGGGCATTACTGCGTGGCCCGATTGGTTTCTTTGCGCGGATAAATTCATTAAGCAATGGTCCAACAGATGAGGTCAAACAACAGGTCGCCCGTATTCTGCAAAAGCAAGGAGCGCAGCGCGATAAGTTGACGAATGGTATTTATATGCCAACCGACAGTAATGATGCACTTGCTATTTTAGAAAAAGCATATCGGGCATCTTTGGCTGCTGATAAAGTTGCTGAGCGTATTAAGCAGGCTATTCGCAAGGGCGAATTGCCACGCCAGGCACCCATCACTTTACTTGACGAGGCATTGGAGAAGGGTATCATTAATGAAAATGATATCGTAATCGTTCGTCAAGCAGAAGAACTACGCACTGACGCGATTACGGTCGATTCGTTTAGTGAATCTGAATACCTTGCTACTGCCCTTGACGGCGGTTGGTAAATGCTAGAAAAACCTCGCTTCCCGGCATTCTTTCCTCATCCGTTATTGCGTGACCAACATGCAATGACGATAGCGGGTTCGATGCTGCCACGACCATTGGCGCCGTTTAGCGAACTTGCAGAAAAGAAATGGATTGAAGTGGATAGTGAAACTTCAATTTTACTCGAGATGAATGTTCAGGCTGATCGCAGCAAACCATTGCTAGTAATGGTGCATGGTTTATCAGGCTCGTCGCAATCTCCGTACATGATTGGAGTCGCTCAAAAAGCATTCCTTCAAGGATGGAGTGTGATTCGCATGAATATCCGCAACTGTGGTGGTAGCGAAAAACATACCCCAACTTTGTATCACGCAGCGCTTACCGACGACCTTGAAGCGACCTTCGATTTCATCGCTAAAGAATTTCCATTATCGCCCATAGCGCTCGGAGGATATTCGCTTGGTGGTTCGATTACTACGCACACCGTCGCTAAGTGGGGTGAAAATGCCCCGCCCAATCTCAAGGCAATGGTTTGTGTTTCGACGCCATTTAATTTGGTGAGTACTTCGCGCACTATGCACAAAGGGTTCATGAATCGCATGTACATGAAAAAGTTTTTAACGGGATTCGTCAAGTCGATGAAGCAAAAAGCTGCCGAGTATCCAGAACTGTATCCACATGATGCTGGCTATGGTTACGACGACTTTTATTCTTTCGACGAGCAGTGGACGGCGCCGGCTTTTGGGTTCGACGGTTCTAGCGATTATTATGATCGGGCATCCGCATTACATGTGATTCATAAGGTTGAGGTGCCGACTTTGATTATTCATTCCGAGGATGACCCCCTTGTGCCTTATTGTGAGCCGACACGCGAGGCGGTTGAAGTGAATCCTAATATACGTTTACTGCTTGTAAAGCATGGTGGTCACTGTGGTTTTTTTGGCGCAAAAGCCGCTACTAGCCTGGTCTGGACCGATGTCGATCGTTGGTGGGCGGAAAATCGTTTGATAGAGTATTGTGCCTTTCGCTTTGACAATGCTCAAAAGACTCAATAGAGTGGCGTGAGCTGACGATACTAGGTTAGCTCTAATCAATGGATAATACTCTTCGCAATGACGATTTCGCAAATCACATGCGCGCCGCCGCACTCGGTGAACGCGATGTTGATGGTATAGAACTTGGTAAAAAAATGGCTGATGCTGGCTGGGAGCCACAGCAAATCCAAAATGCGCAGCAAGAAGTGATTAGCGCATTGCGCACTAGATATGGCACGCCGCTGCCCAAAAACATTCGCTTGGCCGCCCAAACTTTTTTAAGCACAACCTTAGCTGGTTACTCGCGCACACTATATGTCAAGCGTGGCCATCTAAGCGAGGCTTCTGCTAAAGATCGTAATTCTTTATTGCGCGCATTTTCACGCCTTGGCAGCTGGAGCTGGGACATCCGCAGCAAAGATTTTTACGGCGACGAAGCGTTTCAAGAAATGCACGGTGCCAATGAAGATGATCTTATCTTAAGCCGCGACGATTTTATTTCTAAAGTACATCCGGAAGATGTTTCTAAAGTTATTGATGCCACTTTCAAGATGCTAATGAAAGATGAATTAGTCGATATCGAATATCAGGTATTATTAGGCGATGGTCGCAGCCAACACCTCAACATGCAGGCAGAAGTGGTGCGCGACTCAGCAGGTTCTCCAAGTCGAATCATTGGTGTTTGCCGTGACGCAACGGATACCGTGTTGCTGCGTAATAAACTTGAAGATCAAAGTCGCCTTGATCCATTGACAGGCACTCTAAATCGTCGAGGCTTGCGCTTATCCATTAAGAAAGAGGTTGAGCGTAGAAAAATAAATCAATCGGAAATTCAGGCTTTATTTATCGACCTAGACGATTTCAAACGCATTAATGATGTATATGGGCATAGTACCGGCGATGCCGTGTTGCGCAATGTCTCGATGATCATTAGCGATTCGGTGCGCGCCACCGATCATGTCGCGCGCTTGGGCGGTGACGAATTTATGGTGTTGCTGCCAGACACCGATCGTAGTGCAGCAACTATGGTCGCTGAAAAGCTATTCGATAAATTGTCAACAGCAGTAATCTCTGAACACTTTCCTCATATTCGTATCAGTTCAAGCATGGGATTGGTTAGTACCAATAAAGAAGACGAAGGGGTGGCTGATTTTATTGAACGCACCGAACGCGCTTTGCATTCGGCGAAGCGACTTGGCAAAGGGCGCATTATTCATGAAGGCAATTTGTTTGGCAATGGCGATAGCGAACGTCTAAATGCCGAAGAAATGATAAAGATTCTACGCCGTAGCAAATCGTTCTTTGCCTTACGACAAGCAATAGTCAGAGTTAGCGACCGTAGCATCGCTGGATATGAATTATTGACGCGTAGTCATTGCCCTGGTCTGCATAGCCCAGAAGATTTTTTGCAATTCGCCAAGGACGCAGGCATCGTTAACTTAGTTGACATGAATGCTTTTAAAGTGTGTACCGCTGCGGCTAACTCTATGAGTGACGACCAGATATGTCATATTAATATTTTGCCGTCATCACTAGAGTATCACATGGCCAAAGAAATTATAAACATGCTACCGGCAGATAAATCGCTCTCAAATATTTGCATCGAACTTAGCGAGAAAGAATTAGTCCAAAAACCTGAGCGCTTTAGCGAGATGTTAACGAAGTTGCGCGCCGCTGGTCTTAAGATTGCTCTTGATGACGTCGGTAATGGTTATTCAAGCCTTGAAACGATGCTGTTAGTGCGTCCCGAAGTTGTGAAAATCGATAGCGCTTTAGTTTCTAAAATATCAGAGCGTAAAGAACAACGAGATTCTCTATCCAACTTGCTGAAGATGGTGGCAACCTGGGATGCAACGGTGGTGGCCGAAGGTGTAGAGAGAGAAGAAGATTTCGAAACCCTAAAAGAACTTGGCGTAGATTTTGTACAGGGCTACTTGTTCGGCTTGCCCGAGGCGCTTGAATAATAGGCGTTTGAATAATCAGCTAGATTGCTTGGAGGCACGCGGTGCCATCCATCTAGGCTGGTAACTTTGCGTAATGCCGTAGCAAACAGTTGCATGTCATTCGCAGAGTTTACATATTCGCCAAGCACAATCATCTCTAGCACTTCGAATTGATTAGCGGAAGAATCATAAGTGGCAGAACCCTGCGCCTTGACGCGTAGAATACCATCAGAATTCTGGTAATTAACAGTACCGCTTATTAAATAAGTAGAACGGCTGTCACGTATCGAGGTGCATCGAAAAAGCAATCCTGGCTTGTGCACATCTTCGGCTTTAAATTGCAGTCCAAACGATTGGACGATGCGATGCGTCAATTCATTAGACAAATTTTTCTTCGACGAGATCTTTATAGGATTAACGAACTTTTGTAATTCGTCTGCATTAAACCATATAAAATCTTTGCCCCAAACGGATGGCTCGAACTCGTCTAAGACTAATGAGTTCGCAGTGCGCTTGAATGCCTCTAGACCTAATCCGTCATCCGGAAAATCATCTTCAGCACGCGGTAGGTCGTTAAGGGAGTCGGCGGCAAGTTCAGCATTTCTCTCGGCGTCGGTCAAAGACTCATATTCTTCTAGAGTGGTGGTTAAGAAAATCAGCAACTCTTGAGGCTCGGTAGAAAACTCGCTGGCGAGTAAAGTGCCATCTGGTAAATAGACGGCAAGTTGCCCTTCATCGACATCAATGACATCTAGCGTGCGATTAAAATCGTCGGTTGCCAAACTGTATTTACTTAACCAGTTTACTAAAGAATCATCGCTTAAAGCCTGACGAAGTTCGCGTCCGTGCTCTGATGTCGCGCCCATCGGGTGACCATCTTCTAGCCATAGCAATAATGGTCTGCGCGATTGCGCGGCTAAGAGAAAGCCAGCCGCGGCGTCTAGTTGCCATCCAAGAATGCGCCAGTTGAGCTCATCGCCCGATGGATAAACTTGCTCGAACCATGCCTTGAAATTTTTACGACTTAAATCTACATCTAAGTCATCAATAACGATGTCTACTTTATCTGGCAGTTGTTCATTGCAGGAAACCGCAAAAAACGATAGGCATAGGATTAAACTTGATCTAAGCATGACAAAATAGCGCGACGGGTAAACACAGGAACCATCGCATGGCGGTACTCGGCGTCGCCAGGGATGTTAGGCATCGGTCGGCATTGCTTAGCTGCTAAGGCGCAGCATTCTCCGACGGCAGTTTTGAAATCATCGCTGCCGACAGTGGTGCCAATAAGTAGGGCACTAGCTTTTGTTAAAGGCCATGGGCGCGCTTGCAAAGCAATCACGCATAAAGCGCAGTCGTTAATGACACCATCTTTGCCGACGTCGATACGAGCGGCAATACCCAGCAGCGGAAAGTCAATTGAGTTTCTGTCGCGTAGTTTTTGGTAACTACCATTTTGGTTCAATAGCGCTGCTGGCAAATGAATGGCTACCAGCAAATCGTGTGGACTTACTTTCTTATTGTAAATACCATCGGCTTGCCATAGTTTGTCGATAGCAATGCGCGTGCTACCTTGAGCATTTGCGAATTCTAGTTCGGCTTGTAATGTAGAAAGAGCGGCTGCCGTATCGTTCGATGCAGCGGCTACGCATTTCGATCCGCCTTTAATGACGTGACACAACTCGCCATCTTTCTTGAGGCAGAAGCCTAGAGATTTTCGCCAAAAGTAAGTTTGGTTATACCATTGGCAACGCGTGTCAAGCATGACGTTACCGCCAATCGTGCCCATGTTGCGCAATTGCGGACCACTTACCTGGCGTGCTGCCGATGCCAAGCCTGGAGCAAGCTGTTGGATGAGTTCACTGCTTTCAATACTGGTTAAGTTTTGCATAGCACCAATACGCAAACCCTCATCGGTGCGCGTAATACCAAACAATTCTTTAACGCCACTTAGCGCAATTAAATTACTTGGTTCAAGCAATTTATGCTTAAGATTCGGATTCATATCCGTACCGCCAGCAATAAAGCGCGCGTCGCTATGTTCGGCGATTGCGGTCACAGCCTCAGTCACAGTTACTGGGTTGAGCACTTTGAATTTAGGCATTCTAAGCATCAGTTTTTACCTCGTTTTTTTCTTTTAAAGCGGCCAACACTTTTGCTGGCGTAAAGGGTAGATGGCGCAAACGGATTCCGACAGCATCATAGATCGCATTCGCCACCGCAGGGATAGTCGAATGCAGTGGCCCCTCGCCAGCTTCTTTCGCACCATACGGACCTTCGGGGTCGATGCTCTCAACAATGAGGGCTTCGAGCTCTGCAGTATCTAAAGTCGTAGGGATTCGGTAATCTAACAGCGATGGCCCGGCGTGTAACGAGAAACGATTCATCTCAAAGTTTTCTAGAGAAACTTCGGCAGCACCCATGTAGGTAGAGCCTTCCATTTGACCGCGCACCAAAGTTGGATTAAGGGCGCGTCCGCAATCGTGAGCTACCCAAATGTTGTGAACAGTAATGGCGCCAGTTTCAGTGTCTACGTCTAGTTCGGCAACGTGGCTAGTGAAAGAGTAAGCCGGCGAAGAACCGATGGTGCCTCCGCGGTAATCGCCACCTAAAGTCGGGGTGTTGTACGAACCGGTAGAACCGAGAGTGTCGAATTTTTCTTCGGTGATATGGAAGGCTTGGCGCTGCGTTAGCGTTTCTTCTTCGTTATCTAAATTGTAGACGGTGCCGTTAATGATTCTCACAGACTCGGGCGCGCACTGCCAACGTTCTGCAACAGCCTCTACAATTTTGTTGCGCATTTTGCGGGCGGCGTCAATCGCAGCATTGCCGACCATGAAGGTCACGCGCGACGAATAAGCGCCGAGGTCGACGGGGCACAAATCAGTGTCGGCGGCGACCACTTTAATGGTGTCGGGGTTGATGCCTAACTCTTCAGCAACACAGTAAGCTACCATCGAATTAGATCCCTGACCGATGTCATTACCGCCAGTGAAAATAGTGACCAAGCCACTGCGATCAAGTTTAAGTTGCACGCCGGCTTGTGGCATATTATTCGGATAAACTGGATAGTTCGTGCCGGAAATATACATTGAGCCGGCAACGCCAATGCCGCGCCCAAAATCCATCTTGCCATGCTTTGATTTCCAGCTACTGGCTTCTTCTACGGCGTCTAAACATTCAAGGAAACCATTCGAAGTAATGCGCTGGCCATTTACAGTAGTGGTGTTCTCGCCTAAGAAGTTTTTGCGCCTGATTTCGATGGGGTCAATATCTAGCTTGGCAGCGATCTCATCGAGCTGCACTTCGAATGCAAAACGCGGTTGTACCGAGCCATGTCCGCGCTTAGGACCGGCTGGTGGGCGATTAGTAAAGACACGCGTCGAATCAAAACGGTAATTCGGAAAGTCATAAGGCCCAGTAAGCAATTGACCACTATAGTAAGTAGTGACTAATCCGAAACTAGAATATGAACCTCCATCGATTAACAGCTTGGCATCGACGCCGGTAATGGTGCCGTCGGATTTAGCTGTAGTGCGATAATGCATCTGCATGGCATGGCGTCCGCGATGAGCGTAGAAAACTTCTTCGCGCGTCCATAACATTTTTACTGGCCGGCCTGTCTTTTTCGAGAGCATAGCCACAATAAATTCAAGCGCGAATGGATCTGATTTGCCGCCAAAACCGCCACCAACACAGGGTTGAATAACGCGGATGCGTGCCGGATCTAATTCGAGTACGCGCGATAATGCGCGGTGCACATAATGCGTGATTTGGGTAGCGGACCATAAGGTTAGTCGTCCGTCGCTGCTAAAAGTGGCTACCGCACAGTGCGGTTCGATGGCGGCATGCGTGGTGCTGTGAAAGTAATAGTCGTTTTCTACGATAATGTCAGCGTCGGCAACTTGCGCATCGACGTCGCCGAATTCGAGCTCGACGTGCTTTGAAATGTTATTACGCTTTTTGCGATCATCGTGGATAGGCGGCTCGGGAGTGACAAGCGCCTGCTCGGCAGTGGCGATGGTTGTGAGCAGCTCGTATTCAACTTCGATTAATTCACAGGCTGCTATCGCGGTATCTTCGTCAACTGCGGCGACCGCAGCGACCTCATCGCCGATGAAGCGTACTTTGTCGGTAGCTAATACGTTTTCGTCTGGCGTCCATGGGATAACCCCATACTTAATGGGTAGCTCGCTGCCGACTAAGACGGCGTGGACCCCCTCTAATGCTTCGGCCTTCGAGGTGTCAATCGAAAGGATCTTGGCGTGAGCATGCGGACTGCGCAGAATCTTTGAATGCAGCATATTCGGCAGCATAATATCGTCGGTATAAATCGCTTCGCCGGTGGCTTTGGCCAAGGCGTCTATCTTGCGACTGACTTTGCCGATGACTTGGAATTCATCATTCCATGGTGGGTTGGGGCCATGCTTATCACGCGCTGCCATGGTCGCCTCCGTTCTCAGCGGCGGCATTTTCGACCGCAGTGTAAATTTGGGTGTAACCCGTGCAGCGGCATAAGTTGCCGGACAGAGCCTGTTTAATCTCGAGGCGGCTTGGAGAGCTATTTCGCTCGAGCAGCGACTGCGCGGACATAATCATGCCCGGCTGACAAAAACCACACTGTAGCGCACCTGCTGCGTCAAAAGCATTTTGGATGACAGACGCGCCTTCTCCGCCACTTGCGCGATGTAAGACGGCTAAACCTTCGATAGTAGTGATGTCTTTACCCTCGACAATTGCCGGTAAGACCAAGCACGCCAGCATCGGCACACCATCCACTTGCACGGTACACGCACCGCAATCTCCCTTGTCACAACCCTGCTTAGAACCGGTCAAACCAAGCTCGTAACGCAGTATTTCGAGCAAAGTGTAGTGCTCTGGAGCCGCGACATCTACTGAGTCGCCGTTAATTTTGAGGTGAAATACCCGCATTTGCTCATATTGTAGCCAAATTAACCCGAAAAAAAGTAAATTTACGGCGTAAAACCTCTGCTCGCTTGGTATATTGCTAATGCTCAGCAGGTCGTCATTTCGACGTCAGGCGGCGAGCGCCTCATTTAGCCCCCCTAAAACAGGAGATTAAAAATGTCAGATAACGAAGTATTGGTTGTCCAATCTAAGATTAAGAAGTACATCAAAGATAAGTCTGGGATGTCAACATCTGGTGCAGTTGCTAAGCACCTTTCCGGCTTAATTGCCAAAATGTGTGACGAAGCAATGGACACTGCGTCGGCCGCAAAGCGCAAAACTGTTATGGACCGCGATTTTGGCGGACACGACGCTTAAGCTAGGCTTAATAGCGCTATGTCTTATGGCATCTAGTTCTTGTTCTCTAAGTATATTAGAGAACAAGAACTTTGTTGCTATTAATGACAACAAAGAGGGCTTCGGCTCGATGCGCGGCTTAGCTGTAAACGGTGAGATGGTGGCGTCTTCTGGTGAGAATGGGGTGCTAACTATTTCTGGAAATGGCGGTAAGTCATTTAACGGCACCGTACGCTTGAACCCTGATTTAGATTACAGAGATGTAGAGGTCTTAAACGACCAAACAATCGTTGTGATGTCAGCTGGCCCTGGTGCCGCTTCTACAATCACTAGAGTGACTACTGTTGGTAACGAAAATACGGTTCACCCCGCTCTAGTTAACGAGCACGAGCAAGGCTTCTGGGACGGAATCGCTTTTTTAGACGGCAGTAACTACGGCCTTTTAGTCGGCGATGCGATTGATGGCAAGTTAACGGTTATGATCACTAACGATGGGGCAGCAAGCTATCGTGCAGCAAGTAATCCACCGCAAGTTGGCGATCGCCAATATTGTTTCGCGGCATCGGGTACGAGCTTGGCGCTTGTTTCTCAGAATCTCGCCTTAATAGCTACCGGAGGCGAAGAATCGCAGGTTTGGCGCTCGACAGATGGCGGCGATAACTGGACTGCAATCGATATCCCTTTCATCTCCGGGAGCGACGGCAGTGGCGTATTCTCCATCGCATTTAAAGATGATGCGCACGGCGTGATCGTTGGCGGAGACTATGAGCGTCCAGAGATAAATGAAAACGTTGCAGCATTTACTAACGACGGCGGATTAACTTGGACGGCGTCCACGGTTATGACAGGCGGCTACCGTTCTGCAGTGGATTGGCTAGATGAATATGGCGCGTGGTTTGCAGTCGGTCCAGATGGATGCGATTGGTCGTACGATGGCGTGGAATGGTTTGCGGGCCCAGCTGAATTCAAAGGGCACACGATGGTCGAAGGCTGGTCTTCTTTTGTGGGTAGCAAGCTGCTAAAATTGCAGTAAATGGAATTACTCTCTGCTGTCCGCCAACGCCGCTCGGTCAAATATTTTGATGCCGATCACAAATTAACCGAAGATGAACTGCGCCACTTGTTGGGGCATGCATTTTTGGCACCATCGTCATTTAATATGCAGAACTGGCATGTGGTTGTGGTAGATGACCAAGCTCAGCAAGACAAGCTGTGTGCAGCGGCATGGAATCAAGCGCATGTTAAAGATTGCTCGACAACTTTGATCTTAGCTGGCAACTTAAAAGGCTATGAAAAGGTCGCGCGGTTTACGCGTAAGGCCCCAGAAGATGTCCGCAAAATGTTCTCTGGTATGGTCGAAGGGTTTTATAAAGATAATGCTCAAATACAGCGTGATGAAGCCTTGCGTTCGATCTCGCTGTTGGCGCAAAACATCATGTTGATCGCTAAAGATATGGGGCTCGATAGCTGCCCAATGATTGGCTACGACCCTTTAAGGGTGGCCGAAATTGTTGGCTTGCCGGAAGATTGTCCGCCATTAATGATGATTACGGTCGGCAAAGCTGTTAAAAAAGCCCAAGCGCGCATGGGCCTTTTTGACTTCGACGAGGTCGTGTCTCATAACTCCTTTGGTAAAAAGAGTTTAAGCGGCGAGATTGACGACAGCTAGTCGATGTTTAGCTAAAGCTTATTGGCCATGATGGTCGATATGTAAGCTAGCATCCGATGAAATCAGTCAGCAAAAATCTCCTATTAAAGAAGACAGCCTTTTGGGCTGTTCTTTTCATGCTTTGCATAGCTAGCTTTACGTGGTCACAATTGAATACTGCGCACGAACGCGTCGATCCATTACGAGCTAAAGCAGTCTCAAGAGCATACTCCGGAGTATGGGATAGGCAGCAAGCGGAATGGGCCGAAGACATATCCCGCATTGCTAGTCAAATTCAGCCTGGGGCCGATAATGATGATCTGCTTGACGCCTATGCTATTGAGAATGTAATTTGGGCAGACGCCAATGGCGTTGTTGAGCACACGCGCATTATTGAGCCGCATCTAATGTCATCGTTGTATTACATAAATGGAAGTCTACCGATTAATAAGATAGATTCAACAACAGTCAAGACGGGCACTCACGGATTCCCTGTATGGGTTAGTCCTTTGGTCAGTGATAACGGCAAACTGAGTGGCTGGATAGCGATACTACCTAATCAAAATAAATTACTTACAAGATTTGAAGCAGGTATTGGTGCGCCAGTAGTCATCGAGAACTTGAAGGGCCAGCTTATGTCGCCGGCGGTTGATGCTCTAAACCTGTTTCATAATATGCAGAAAGGGTCTGCTGGATTACACTTCGATGAGAGCACCGAAAGATATTCGCGCATGTTTTCTTTTACTGGCGCACGTGGTCTGCAATTGCATGTGATTAGTGATCGCACTGAGGAGGGTCTTGCGCTCTCTGATATTACTAATACCTACTTTATAAGCTTCGGAATATTTAGTGGAATAGTATTGTTCGGGGGTATGTCCCTCCTGCG